>CAZFHF010000038.1:6504-8630 GCA_964518655.1 uncultured Bacteroidales bacterium
CTCAGAATTTGATTTCATCTCATCAGATTTCATTTTCGCATCATTAATAATCTTCCCGGCTTGTTTTTTTGCACCGGCAATTAATTCTTCGGCTTCTTTTTTTGAGCTGCTTATTATTCTTTCAGCTTCAGTATTTCCTTTTGAAATACCTTCTTTATATATTTTTTGCGTAAGCTCCTGTAATTTGTTTTGCATTTCTTAATAATATTAATGATCAAAAAAAGATTTTTCAGATAGAGTCAAATAAACAACTTATTAATATTAAGCGGATTAATATATGGAAAACATCAAATTTAATGAAAAGTTTACTTATACTGTAAGTTTATAAAATGTTTTGTACTTATTTCGAATGAATTTAAATAAACTCAAAATCACTTATAAATCTGTTAAATAATATACCCGCAAAACAGCATATTCGATAAATATCGTGGCAAAACAAATATATACTTTTGAACCGGAAGATGATAATATATTATAATATTTGTAATAAGAGCAGTTTTTTTATAGATTTAGAGAACTTATTTCAGCAACCGATATGGATTATGGTATTCTGGATTTATTGAGACTTCTTGGTGCTCTGGGACTGTTTCTTTTTGGCATGAAACTTATGAGTGAATCGCTGCAGAAAGTAGCAGGTGAAAAAATGAGGAGCATATTGTCAGCGATGACTTCAAACAAGTTCATGGGTGTTTTTACAGGATTCATCATTACGTCAATAATACAGTCTTCTTCTGCAACTACTGTAATGGTAGTTAGTTTTGTCAATGCAGGCTTATTATCACTAGCAGAATCCATTGGTGTAATAATGGGCGCAAACATCGGAACAACAATAACTGCATGGCTGATTTCCATACTTGGATTTAAAGTGGATATTTTTTCCTTTACTTTTATATTAATCGGAGTTGGGCTGCCGATATTATTTTCAAAAGATAAACGAAAAAGTTCATGGGGTGAATTAATTATCGGGTTCTCTCTAATATTTTTAGGCTTGCATTATTTAAAGGTATTTACACCTGATATAAATAATAATCCTGAATTGCTGGCATTTTTATCCAGGTATTCAAAGCCCGGGATGCTGTCGATATTAATTTTCCTGGTTTTAGGTGCTGTTTTAACGATGATTATCCAGTCATCAAGTGCTGTTATGGCGTTAACCCTGGTTATGTGTTACAACGGATGGATCTCTTTTGATATGGCAGCAGCAATGGTACTCGGACAAAATATCGGTACTACCATTACAGCAAACTTAGCAGCAATTGTTGCCAATGCTTCAGGAAAACGGGCTGCAAGGGCACATTTTATTTTTAATGTTGTAGGAGTGATAATTGTTCTGCTCGTATTTAATCCTTTCCTGAAACTGATTAACTGGTTTATAATTGAAATTGGATTAACCTCACCTTATTCTTCTTCTGTTCAGACAGCTGAACAAACTGCCCAGGCTATGCCGATTGCCTTGTCAATATTTCATTCTGTCTTTAACATACTTAATACAATATTATTAGTTTGGTTTGCTTCCTTTATAGTCAGGATTTCAAAATTAATGGTGCCTGATCATGATGAGGATGAAGAATTCAGCCTTAAATACATAAATACGGGACTGCTTTCAACTGGAGAATTGTCAATATTGCAGGCAAGAAAAGAAATTGCACTTTATGCACAACGTACTGCAAAAATGTTTGAGTTTGCCAGGGAATCATATATAGCACAGTCAGGAAAGAAATATAATAAGTTCATAGGAAAAATCAGGAAATATGAAGATATATCTGACAGGATGGAAGTTGAAATAGCATTATATTTAACGAGAATATCAGAAGAGTCAGTCAGCTCCTCCGGCTCTGAAAAAATAACTTCTATGCTTCATCTTATAAGCAACATTGAAAGTATGGCTGATTCGTGTAATAAACTTGCTGATACCATTGAAAGAATGACTTCCCGTAAAGTTGCATTTACTAAAGAGATGGATAAGAATATGAATAAACTGTTTTTGCTCACTGATAAGATTCTGGAGGAAATGAATGAAGGATTGAATAAGGAAGAAACAGTTAAACTGGCAAGAAATTATATATTGCTTAGAAGAGAACTGCAGGATTTAGACAAAACCATACAGGAAGAACATTTTAAGAATC
>CAZFHF010000038.1:8640-15651 GCA_964518655.1 uncultured Bacteroidales bacterium
GTGCTGTTGGAATTATATATTCTGACATTTACAGTGAAGTAATAAATGTGGCGAATTATGCATTGAACATAACTGAATTGATTATTCAATAAACAAAATCATATAAAAACAGGCAAATCAAATGTTTCCTGGTATATATACTAAACCAGTTATTTAGTTCTCAGGCAGTTTGAATTAGTTATATATATGATTTGAAAAAGTGAAAATTATCGTAACTTTATATAATAATCTATTTAATAATCTGAAAAATCAGTGATATACATGGAAAAGAAATTATTGTTAATCGTTTTGGCTTGTTTTTGTTTTCATATTAGTTTTAATCAGGAAATTGACCAGCTATTTACTGATTTTCAATCAAATAACTGGGAAATAGTGTTAATAGCCAAAAATAGCCTGGAGAATATGGAAGGTAAATCAATACCTGGGTTAGTAAAATTATTGGATAATAATGCAACTGTTAAACTTGAGAATACAGGAACACTGATTTATCCCGGCGCTGATAAGTTTTTTGGATACGGGCAGATAATTGCCTATGATATTGATAAAATTGCAATACGTGCAGGATGGCTAATTGAAGAGCTGACTTTTCAGAATTTTGGCTTCAGCGGGGTCCATATTGAAGAATATAAACTTCTTGATTATATTAAGGTCACCTTTCCTGGTTATTATAATAATTCCAGTAACAGAAAAAAATTACAAAACAGTACTGCTGATGAAAAACGAACAATAATTATGGAATTAAGCCACAATAATGTAAATGAATGGTGGGAAAAAGAAGCTGATGAATGGAACAGACTGGATGCACTTATTGATGCGCTGAATAGTAATGATGAAAAAAGACAGGTGAAAGCTTTGTTTTACATAAGAAACGGGAAAACAAAATGTTCAGGACTGAATATAAGTATATATGAATCAAAAATTAAAAGCCGGATAAATGAATTATCAAAAGTCAACTTACAAAGGGTATCTGAACATGCAAAGTTAATATTGCTTGATGACGAGTTTAACTGGTTGAAGATGAAACAGGACTAATAAGAATATATATATTTTATATCATTTTGCATAAAATAAAATAAAAATGAAAAGATTTAAATTATTTATGCTTTTAATTGTTTTCATTTTTCTGAGTAGTGTATACAGCTATGCACAAAAGGAGATATTTATCAAGATGATAGAATTCAGGCTCGATGAGGTGAGTGACATAGACTATGAGAATGAATATTTCATGACCTTAAAGTTCAATAAAGGATCGATATATAAATTCAAAATTACAAATCATATCGATGCATATGCAGGAGAAGCGATTTTTGAATTGCTGGATGCTGATAAGCTTGTATTAACAAATTTAGTCGGTGAAAAGTATTATGAAGCTTTTAGTTTTATTTGTAATAAAACCGGGTTTTATGATATACTGGTCAGTTTCAAAGATAATAAATCGGGTAACTCAGTTATTGAAATAAATCTTGTTCAGTAATATTTGCTTAATATTTAAGTCTGACATTCATATCCTGTCCTTCAATAATCCAGCAATCTTCATCACAGGCGCCCCTTACACTTTTAATTTTCAGATGTGTCCCGTCAATTGCCACGGTCTTTTTATTTTCATAATTATACTCAGCTGCAACTGAATACTTATTATTAACCGGAACATACAGGTAATAAGGGCTTCCATATGCAGTGTCAACATATTCTATATCATTATCTTCAACATCATTTTTATATACAACCAGGGGAATTATATTATAAGTGTCATTTATTGTTAGATTTATTATTAAATCAGCACTGTCAGGTTTTTCCTGATAGCATTCTTCACAATTTATTCCTTCTGTAAAAATCTTTTCTTCACATGAAAATATCAGAGACAAAAAAATCAGTGATACAATAAATCTTTTCATCAGTATAGTATTTAAAAATAGTCTATCTCATTCGGGAAATAGTCGTGTGTTTTCCTGTTAATTCTAAAAATAAAAGATAAATCCACTCTGCCCGGATCAACTTCATATAGATCAAAATCCAAATACTCATAATTTAAACCTATTGTTAATACGTTATCTTCCCAAAAGATTCCTGATTTGGGGGCAAAAATAAATTTACTGTCAGGCATGGATGATGATCCCCTGTAACTTCCGAAAGTAAATAATTCATGTGCTCCAACAGATATACCCAGTGACTGGTTATTCTTAATTTTTATAATGCTGAATTTCTTTTCTGCTCCGATAAAAAACGCCATTCTTCTTTCCCAGTATTGATATGACAGTGTTTCTGTTTTTTTGTCTAGTATTCTCATTATAAATGGACGGATAGCATACCCGCCCATTAAAGATATATTATATTTCTCATCCCGCATCCCAAAGTTTATGCCTGTTATAAGATCATCAAGATTCCAGCTTAAGTTAAATCCAAAGATATACTGGTTAAAGGTTGGCAGTAAATTCCTTCTTCCCTTATTTTCAAGTAAAAAGTTACTTATGACTTTATTTTTATAATTGCATGCCAGTGAAACAGGATTCTCAGATACTGATATCTTATTATTAACATTTGCACCTTTTTCTGTTAAAAGCTTAACAAGCTCAAAATATTCAAATTCAACAGCTACAGCTAATGGTGAATATCCTGTTTGTGTTTTCGCATTTATATCAGCTCCGCTATTAATTAATAATTCGGCTAAATCCTGATGATCATTTTGCACTGCATAATGCAAAGCCGAGAGCCCTGCATTGTCAGTTAAGTTTATGTCAGAGCCTGCTTCCAGCAAGCGCTGTGTAATATCATAATCACCATAATATGATGCTATCATAATTGCATTTGTACCATATTTATTTTTGCTTTCTGTATTTGCATCGTAATATAAAAGCATGTCCAATATTGTATAATACCCATAAGCTGCAGCATACATTAAGGGAGTATTACCGTAATTGTCAGTGATATTTATATCAGCATCATTTCTAATCAGATATTCTGCTATGTATAAATTGTCATTTATTACTGAGTTTATTAATGCAGGTATCCCTGAATAAGGTTTTTTATCAATATCAGCTCCGTTCAATACCAGTATTTGTGTAACAACAGTATCCTGGTTTTGCACTGCAAACATTAAAGGGGTTATACCATCCCACGTTGAGTAATTAATATCAGCTCCGGTATTCAGGAGTCGGATTACTTCTTCCGGGTAACTGTTTTCAGTAGCCAGGATAAGATTATAGTCTTTTGCTCCGGAAATATAGATAGAAGTATCAATAATGGTTGTATCAATGATGAATGATGCAGTATCAATGATGTAAAATGCAGTGTCAATAATTGTTGTATCAATTTTGATTGAATCCTGGGTATAACAGTTAAATGAAACAAAGAACAGAAATATTTTAAGCAAATTTAATTTTACTTTCTTCATTGATATTTTATTGCTAATAAATGCTGATATACATAATTAATAAGCCGTTTCAAATGTTAATATATAATATTCTTGTATGAATACAAATATTATACCATTAATTACTGTTTATTTCTGTTTTGATTTTATGTATTCAAATGCAGGTATGCACACAATTCCAGTCTGATTATTTTATTTATGGCAGTTGTGATTTTTTTGAAGTATTTGACTTATTATATTCATTAAAGTCTCTGGAAGCTTTCAGCAAATTTACCGTATGAAAGATAAGATTCTTACTTTCTGCCAGTAAATCGAGATACAGGATACTTATCCGGGTATTGACATCATCACTTTTCATAAGCTTTATCTGGCTTTTACGGAGTTTTGTAATGGTGGTTATTAAATTTTTCGATGCTGAAATCATTTTACTGGCCTTTCCGAATGAACTGCCGGATAAGATTTTAGTAACATCCTCAAAGAAACTATTAACCTTTTTTTGAAAACCGGCCAATTCTTTTACCTGGTATTTTTTTAACGGGGCATGGTTATTATTGACATGTTCAAAAACAGGCCTGGCCATAGATACAACGCATTTTGTAATGTCCCTGAGATAATCAAGAACCTGCAAATAATGATATCCGCTTTCAATGGTTTCAGCTTCCTCAAGTTTTTCTATTGTAATCCTTATATTTCTTCTTAGTGACTTGACCTCTTTGTCAAGTTTTGTAGCTTCTTTAATTGATTTTTTAAGTTTTTTTCGTTTTTCACTAATCAAACCGTTTACCACTATTTTATATATTTCTGATACTGATGGCAATGTAGATACAATATTTGAGTTACAACTTTCATATACTGTTTTCCCGTTAATTACCAAACCATCTGTAAGTATAGCTTCATCTTTTTGTTCCTTTTTAATCCTTTTCCCGTGTATTATATGTGTTCTGTAAATAAAGAATATTACAATAACTATTAGTATAATTATAGCTGTCAGGTTACCCCAGCTAATAAACAATGCAATCAGGAATGCCACTGTAAATGCACTAAGTGCTGTAAAGAACCATCCGCCGATAACAGTAAGCACACCTGTGATTCTATATACCGCACTTTCCCGGTTCCATGCCCTGTCAGCCAGAGATGTGCCCATTGCTACCATGAATGTTACATATGTTGTTGATAAGGGGAGTTTTAATGATGTGGCAAAAGAGATAATAATGCTGGCCACTACCAGGTTCACTGATGCTCTTACAAGGTCAAATGCAACATTCCTGTCCTTTTTTACAGTTTTCCTGAAGTATTTATCATTAAATCTATTATCCAAAGCTTTTCTTACAGATTTTGGTACAATTACTTTCAGGAATTTACCTGTAATTATTGATTGTCTTACCAGAATGCGAGCCAGCATTGAAGATTCAAATCTTTCATATACCTGGTCCTGATCACTTAGTCGTATTGACGTTTTTACTACTGACTTAGCTTTCCGGGAAAGCCATAATGTAATAACCATAATAAGGCCGGCAATAAGAAGGAACATAGTGGGTGTCTGCACTTTACCCTGAAGCGCATTCATAAGGAATGAGTCGGGACCAATCATCTCCTGTGCTGAAAAACTTTTAAATGATTCTAGGCCTGCCAGGGGAACCCCGATAAAATTAACAAGGTCGTTGCCTGCAAATGCCATAGCAAGGGCAAAAGTACCTACAAGAACAATAAGTTTTAAAATGTTGAGCTTGAATATCCATACCAGCAGCTGCATCAGGACTGTCCATCCTGCAAAACTTACGACAAGAATAAGGTAAGTGTTCTCCTTAATCCATGCCAGTGTTTCCTCAGTGATAAATGAAGACCCTTTGGCTCCTTTTATTAAGATAAAATAAGTGATAGCAGTTATTGCAAAACCTCCCCATAAAGAACCAAAATATTTTAACGTTTTCAGATAATTAAATGAAAAGATTATTCTTGTAATATACTGCACCACTGCTCCAAGACTGAATGCAACAATAACTGACAATAATATACCGGAAATAATTAACAACGCCCTGCCTGAATTAATATAATTTCCCATATTATTGATGCCTTCCGGGGAGTTGCTGATTTTAATAAGTGAGATAGCTACTGCAGCACCGAGCAACTCGAATACAATAGATACGGTCGTGGAAGTCGGCAGTCCGAAAGTATTATAAAAATCAAGGAGAATAACGTCAGTGAGCATCACAGCAAGGAAGATGATCATTATTTCACTAAAATAAAATTGTCCCGGATGAAAAATGCCCTTTCTTGCAACTTCCATCATACCGCTTGAAAAAGTTGCCCCTACCAGTATTCCCAGAGCTGCAATTGCCATAATGACTCTAAATGGGGCAGCTTTTGAACCGATTGCCGAATTAAGGAAGTTCACAGCATCGTTGCTCACGCCGACAATTAAGTCAGATATCGCAAGAGCGAATAAAATAACCACAACTATTAAGTAGAAATTTGCCATTAACTAATATGTTTTCTAAATTTATAATCGGTTAATATCTGCAATAATAATAAAAAGTTAACAAATATTAGTTTTTTGCTAAATTCAGGCCTGGAAAAATAACTCTGGCTTAATATGATTTCTATCAAATAAATATAATATGAAAGGTAAGTTATATCTTATACCATCGGCTCTGGGTGCTGAAACATTTCAGGATGTTATTCCTGAAGGAGTGATTGAAGTAATAAATACAATTAAATATTTCATTGTTGAGAATGTAAGAACTGCCAGGAGGTTTTTAATAAGAGCAGGTATTAAAACACCTGTTGATGATCTTGTATTTTTTACATTAAATATAAATACTAAGACTGATGAGATTTCAGGATACCTTGATCCTGTTAAAGAATCTAATATCGGAATATTATCGGAAGCCGGAGTTCCCTGTATTGCTGATCCCGGGGCTGAAGTAGTAAGAATGGCCCATTTAAAAAACATTGATGTTATACCCCTTGTTGGCCCTTCTTCTATTATCCTGGCATTAATGGCTTCCGGCCTTAATGGCCAGAATTTTTCATTCGTCGGATACTTACCTATACCAAAATCTGAGCGTATTAAAAAGATTAGACAGCTTGAGAAGCATTCGTATAATGAAAACCAGTCACAGGTATTTATTGAAACGCCCTATAGAAATAACCAGATTCTCGGAGATATTATCAATTCCTGCAGTCCGGATACGTTTCTTTGCATTGCAACCAATATTACCCTGCCGGAGGAGAAAATAAGAACAATGACTATTAAAAACTGGAACAAGCAGATTCCGGAATTAAATAAAAAACCTACTGTATTTATTTTAAAAAAGGACTGAAACTGTTATCAGCTATAAAGTAATCCAATAAATAAGTATACTATTGTTTCTTGACATCTTCAACTAATATATCGTAGACAAGAGAGGTGAATTCAGGTACAATAATATAATTATAAACAGGATGTCTGTACCCGTCTTCCTCGTATCCCTGTTCATAGGGGACCAGTACTTTTGCCTCTGTTCCTATATACATCGTGTCCAATGCATCAAGGAAGCCATTGGTAAATGGCAGATATTCCGAAGGCGCAGTAACTGTGGATGAATATTTGATTTTAAGCGGGTTATTATCATAAAAATTAGACTCAAATAATATTATAG
>CAZFHF010000039.1:0-15626 GCA_964518655.1 uncultured Bacteroidales bacterium
GCTTTTATCATCCACCTTTATTTATAAATGAAAACCTAATTAAATCAGCGCCTTATCTGCACAGTTTAGATAACATAAAATGGTTGGCTCAGAAAGAAAAAGTTGAATTTCCTCAAAATCCTGATAAAGCCGTGCTTTTTCTTATGTGGACCCTCTATCTGCTGCCGATAATTGCAAAAATTGTTTTTGAAAAAATACAAATCAGTATTAGAGAAAGCCTGCTGATATTAAAAAACCTGCATAACTCACATTACTATTTGTCAATACTGCTTGAAAAGGATTCGGCAATGCCGTCCAGGTCTGATGATCTAAGAAAAAGAATATTAAATGAATATAATGCAAAAGATAAGATTAATAATACGATATTAAATTCAATAAACTGCGAGTATAAAAACACTTTAAGTGAATTGCTGGAATTGATAGATTTATATTCTGTTAAATTCCTTAATAATACAAAGGAAGTAATATTTCGTAAAAATTTCCATTTATCTGATTATATGGTTATTCGTAAGGCTACCAAAAGTAAGATAATCCTGAAAAAAGGAAAAATTATTTTTGAACTGAATATTAATTTGATCAATCTGTTTTTTCAAATTAGGAACTGGCAAAAAAATATTAACTTTTTAAATTATGTGAAGCATCTTGAATACGCTTACCGTGAATGTAAAAATGAAGGAATTCCCATGCAGTTTATTACACCGTTAAGTTTTCCGGTTTTTAAAAACAGTAAGCTCTCTTTTAGGTTAAAAAAGCATTACCAACTAATTAGGAAACACAAGTTATTATACTGAATATTAATTGAAATGAAAGTATTATGGTTTACGAACAGTCCTGTTTCGGCAGCAAAAAAGCTAAACTATGAATTTGTTGGGGAAGGCTGGGTCAGTGCTCTCGAAAATATTCTTTCATCAGAAAAGGAAATAAAACTTGGAATATGTTGCAAAGGAAAGGTAAACAATTTGAATATGTTTGCTATAGATAAAACAAATTACTTTGTTGTACCTTTCGATACCGATAATACTAAGAGATTTTTGCCAACAATTAAATTAAAGGTTAATAGTAAAAAAAATATTGATTACTATATAAAAGTTATCAAGGAATTTAATCCCGATATAATTAATATTTTTGGTTCAGAAAATGATTATGGCCTTATTATACCACTAATAAAAATTCCCGTTGTTATTCATATTCAGGGCAACCTGACTGTCTATAATCTGAAGTATTTTAATAATATTTCAAAATGGGATTTATTAAGGTATGCAGGGATAAAAGAATTACTTCGTGGTAATAGTCTGTTACACAGATTTTATTTTCTTGAAAGAAGTGCTGCGCGTGAAAGACAGATTTTCAGCTGGTGTAATTATTTTATGGGACGCACAAGCTGGGATAAAAAAATAGTCAGTGTTTTATCACCTTATAGTAAATATTACCATTGTGAGGAAGTTATAAGGAATGAATTTTTTAATTACAAATGGGAGCGTAATACAAATAAGGAAGCTAAGCTGGTTTCAATAATACGGGGTAATATTTATAAGGGGATTGATACAGTAATTGAAACTTCAAGATTACTTAAAGATCTGAAATTTAGTTTTGAATGGCAAATAATAGGTTCTGATATAGTAGATAAAAGTCCGCAAGTATATGAGAAAAAATATAGAATCAGGTATTCAGATATTAATATCAAATTTCTGGGTAAAAAAAATACTCAGGAGGTAATTAATATTCTTTTAGATTCTGATTTATTCATACATCCTTCACATATTGAGAATAGCCCAAATAGCATATGTGAAGCCATGGTTTTAGGAATGCCTGTAATTGCTACCGGTACCGGTGGCACACAAAATATACTTTGTAATGAACTTGAAGGTATTATTGTTCAGGATGGTGATCCATATGCTATGGCCGGTGCTATACTTGAATTGTATCATAATAAAAATATGCAGGATACTTATTCTCAAAATGCCATTAAAAGGGCAAGAGAAAGACATAATGGTAACAGAATCGTGAAAGAATTATTATCAATCTATCGTACTATTATTAATGATTTTCATAAAAAGGTGACCAATAAAAATGAATAACAGGAATTATCCAAAAGTTTTAATCTTTGGTCAATCCTTCAATTTAAAAACAGGAGGTGGAATTACTAAAGCTAACTTATTTAAAAACTGGCCTTTTGATAAAATTGCTGTTGCCACACCGGAGATTGATCCGACTGGCGCCGGGTGCTGCAAAATTTACTATAGAATAGGAAATGAGGAAACCGAAAGGCCATGGCCTTTCAGTCTTATTCAGCCTAAGTACTTATCAAGACCAGTTTATCTTGAGAATTCAGATGAACAAAAGAAAACCAAAAATTTTGGCCTGAAAAAGTCAAAGTACAATCCGGTTTTCAAACAGGTATTTAACTTTCTTCTCCATTTTTTCGGAATCTATTACTTCATATTCAGGTTAAGGATCTCAGACAGGTTTTTAGCCTGGCTCGATGAATATAATCCTGATATAATATATACCCAGCTTGCAAAACTCGAGTATATGAAATTTATAAATGATTTGCTGGAATTGAGAAAAATACCGGTTGTAATTCATATTATGGATGACTGGCCGGCAATTATTAACCAGCCGGGATTATTTTCGATTTACTGGGGTTATATTATTAACAAAAGCTTTCGCAAATGTCTTGATAACGCATCCTTACTCATGAGTATTTGCAAGGCTATGAGTGATGAGTATATAAAAAAATACAATAAGGAATTTTTGCCATTTCATAATACAATTGACTGGAATAAATGGGAACCCAGCTGTAAAAAAGACTATACAATTACAGGTAGTTTTAAAATACTTTATGCAGGTCGTATAGGGAGAGGTATTTCTAAATCTGTTTATGCAATAATAAAAGCAGTGAAATACTTAACCGATAATGGATTAAATATTGAATTTCAGCTACAAACGACTCCCGGAAATCTTGGCAGGTTAACAACAGATAATTTCCGATTTTTAAAGATTAATCCGTTTTTACCATATAAAGACTTGCCAGGGAAGTTCTCAAGTGTTGATCTGTTGGTCCTTCCTATGGATTTTAACAAACATAATCTAAGTTTTATACACCTGTCGATGCCAACAAAAGTACCGGAATATATGGCAAGTGGTACCCCTATATTTGTATTTGCGCATGAATCCACGGCACTATATAAGTACGCTTTAAATTCTAAATGGGCATTTACATGCTGTAAAAACAAAATTCATTCTATCGCACAGGTTATTGAAAAAATATATAAAGATATGGATGCCAGAAAAACAGTTGCTTCAACGGCACTAAAAATAGTCAGGGCCAATCATGATTCAGAGATAGTCCGGAATAAGTTTAGGAAAGCACTGCTTAAATGTTTGCAATAATAATTAAATTTAAATATTAAAACTTTGTCAAATCACACATCATGTAATATTCATTTTTTCTGTTGATAAAGTATATAAAAGTTAGTATAGACTGACAAAAAATGAAAACAGATATAAAAGGACAGTGCTTCAAAGCACTGAGAAACTTAAAAATTAATACGAACAGAATAATTTCAACTTTTTTTACTATTATTGAATTAAGTTTGAAAGGAGTTGAATTTGGTAAAGGAAATAAATTCTTCGGCCGTCCGATAATCAGCCGATACCAGAACTCAAGAATTACTATTGGCAATAATTGTAATTTCAGGTCAGATAAAATATCAAATTTAATTGGCATTTACAAAAAATGTATTCTTGCTACCTTAAGGAAAAATGCCGAGGTAAAAATAGGTAATAATTGCGGTATAAGCGGAGCATCAATAAGCGGAGCATTAAGAATTATAATTGAAGATAACGTATTAATAGGAGCAAATACCGTTATCACTGATTTTGACTGGCATAATATAGAACCCGATAAAAGGAAGGAGAGATGTGAATCTGCCGATCCAGTCTGGGTAAAAAAGAATGTTTTTATAGGAGCAGGTGTCTTTATTCTTAAGGGAGTAACTGTAGGCGAAAATTCTGTTATAGGTGCCAATAGTGTGGTAGTAAAAGATGTACCTGCAAATGTAATTGCTGCAGGTAATCCCTGTAAAGTAATAAAGAACATTTAATTCACAGTATATTTAAAAAACTAACAAGAATTATGGCTATAAATATAAATCATCAATGATGGTTATTTAAATCTTTCTATTTGAAAATGAGAATACGCATTATAATAAATGAACCATATCCATTTGGTATGGCATCCACTGTTAGAATCCATTCATATGCAAAATCATTTAAGCATTTAGGAAATGATGTAGTGGTTATTGTACCAAAAGTTAAAACCAGTCCCGGCATTAATCCTCCCAGAAATAATAGAAGGGGAACTTTTGAAGGGATTGACTATTACAATGTTTCGGTATCGAACAGACGGAGCCGGTTCTTAATTAAAAGAGTAATAGGTGATATTTGCGGACCTCTCAAATGTTTCCGGATATTATACAGACATAAAAGAAATGACGTTATTTTATTGGTTAGTAATGATTTGTACCATATTTTGCTATTTAAGGTTTTTGCAAAATTTTTCAATGCATTATATATTCAGGAAAAAAGTGAATTACCTCCTCCCGAAAGAAAAAAAACAAAATCGCCTGTAAAAAAAATTACAGGCAATCTTTATATTAGATATGCATATAAAGTTTTTGATGGAATTGTGGTTATTTCGCATTATTTGCTGAATTATTTCAAAAATAAGATCAGCAAAAATGCAAAACTTCTTTTGATACCAATAATTGTTGACCACACCCAGTTTTCAATAAATAATAGACAAAATAAGAAAGGAAAAGTAAAGAAAATTGTTTATGCAGGCTCTCTATGCCAGGATAAAGATGGCATAATTGATTTAATAACTGCATTTAAAATATTATGTGATAAAAGAAGCGATGTTCGGCTTATTTTAATTGGCAATATTGATAAAAGTAAAAACAAAACAGATATGCTAAATCTTGTTGATAATTTCGGATTAGCAGACAAAGTTAAAATTACAGGCTTTATACCAAGGAATGACCTTGTAAAAAACCTGATTGAGGCTGATGTTTTGGCACTATATAAACCAAAAACACTTCAGAATGAATATTGCTTTCCAACAAAAATCGGAGAATATCTTTCGACAGGAAATCCGGTTGTCACAACAGACATTGGCGAGATCAGTTATTATCTTAAAGATAATTATAATGCCTTTTTGGCCAGAGCAGGAAATATTGAGTCATTTGCCTTTAAACTTTGTGAAGCGCTGGACAAAAAAAGTTCCAAAATGATAGGTGAGCAAGGAAAGAAAACAGCTGAAGAGGAATTTAATTATATTAAGGCAGGAGAAAAACTTATTGCTTTTTTTCACCAGTTACTAAAATATAAAAAATGATAAAGGAAGGGATTTCTCTTATTATAACCGGTGATTACTGTCCGAATAATAGGATACAGGATTTATGCCTGAATAAGCAATATAATAAAATATATAACGATTTTTTACCAATTCTAAAAGAAACAGATATACGTATCTCAAATTTGGAATGTCCATTAACAGAGCATAACATTGCAATTGAAAAAAACGGGCCATACTTAAAAGTGCATCCTGATTGTATTAATGGAATCAAATTTGGAGGATTCGACATATTAACATTAGCAAATAATCATATTTATGATTATGGCCGTGAAGGTCTTCTTGATACTATTAAAATATGTAACGAGAATAAAATACTATATGTTGGTGCCGGCATAAGCCAAAAAGATGCATCAAAACCATTATTTATTAAAGTAAAAGAAATTACAGTAGCAATCGTTAATTTTTGTGAAAACGAATTCTCGGCATCTCAAACCGATCAGCCCGGTGCTAATTCTCTAAACCTGGTCAATAATTATTTTCAGATTACAGAAGCGAAAAAAAAGGCAGATATTGTACTGGTAATTATTCATGGAGGACATGAAATGTATTCTTATCCCAGTCCGAGAATGATACAAACCTACAGGTTTTTTGCTGAAATCGGAGCATCAGCTGTAATTGGCCATCATACGCATTGTATCAGTGGATATGAAGTATATAAAGGGATTCCTGTTTTCTATAGCCTGGGGAATTTTATATTTGATAATGAAGGTATGAATAATCAATGGTATACAGGTATGGCATTGAAACTATTTATTAAAAAAAATCTTTCGGTTTCGTTCGAAATAATTCCATTTTATCAAAACAAAGATATAGCAGGATTAAAATGCATAGATGATGTCAATGAAAAAAAAGAGATCCTTAATCAAATAGAAAATATTTCAAATGCCATTCAGAATGAGGAAAAAATTGCAATACTATATGATCAGTATATTGAAAACAACAAGTATAGATATTTATTTACAATTCATAATTTCGGGAAAGTTAAAAAGAAGCTCATCAAACTTTTTAAATTTGAAAAAACTTTTTTTAAAAGAAAATATTTATTAAAGGCATTAAATCATATTGAATGTGAGTCACATAAAGACCTTATCATAGGTGTATTAAGGAAACAACTAAATTTATAATAATATTATAATAACAATAATTTTATTGATCAGTCAAATTATCAATATTTAAACTATTAATCAAATTTCATATCATGTTGGTAGGAATTCATAATGACCGTTTAGGCAGGTTTAATGATTTCAATCTAAAGTATGAATCGATACTTGAACATAATAAAATTGACCATATCAGGATGGATATCAGCAATGCTGATTTTTGGGAAAAAGTAAAAAAACTGGATTTATTTATTTTCAGGTGGAATGTTGCCGAAGATCTAAAACAAATTGCAAGGACAATTATGCCGGTTATAGAAAATTACCTTGGAATTAAATGTTTTCCTGACCTGGCTACCAGTTGGCATTATGATGATAAAATACGTGAATTTTATCTACTAAAGAATTTAGGGTATCCAATAATTGATTCCTACATCTTCTGGAACAGAATTAAAGCGTATGAATGGGCTGAAGGGGCCGAATATCCTGCAGTTTTTAAGCTGAGGGGCGGAGCCGCATCACATAATGTACTTCTGGTAAAAAACAAATCCATGGCCAGAAGATTAATTAAAAAAATGTTTACTGCCGGTTTTAGCGAAAATAAAGTAAATATCAGAGGCGCCACTTCATGGAAGGATTTTAGTTTTACTAAATATTTAAGAAATAGGGCAAAACAAACGATTAAAAAATGGAAAGGGGAAGATCCTACTTTATGGTGGGGCAGGGAGAAAAACTATATAATGTTTCAAAAGTTTTTACCTGGTAATAAATTTGACACCAGGGTCGTTATTGTTGGCAACAGGGCATATGCTTTCAGAAGGCACAACAGGAATAATGACTGGAGGGCATCAGGGAGTCATAAGGAAGATATAGATATGAAATATATTGATATGGAATTTATAAAAATTGCCTTTAGAATTACTAAAGAATTAAAATTTCAATCTATGGCTTATGATTTTTTGTATGATGAGAATAAGATGCCTGCAATTTGCGAAATTAGTTATATATATCCTGATTACCCCTCTTTTTGTAATGGTTTTTGGGATGATAATCTAACCTTTCATAAGGGTAGTTACTGGCCCCAGTATTTCCATTTAGTTGATTCCTTAAATATGCCTGAACTTAAACAGCCTAATATAAAGCCATATATTTAACTGAAGCTAATTTTAAATTCTTATGTATACAATTAAGAAAATAGTAGTCTTTTTTTTCATCATATTATCAAATAGTCTGGACGGACAAATAGCATTTCCTGGAGCGGAAGGATACGGAGCAACAACGCGTGGAGCCTATTCAGGGAGTTCATCTCCTGATATTTTAATAGTTGATAATTTGCGTTCCGATGAAACAGGAGATGAAAATACGGGAAGAGGTTCATTCTTATGGTGCCTGAATAGGCCCTATCCAAGGATCATTCTATTTGAAGTATCCGGTACAATTGATTATAGAACCCTTGAAGAACCTATTGTCATCAAGTACCCCTATTTGACTATTGCAGGTCAGACAGCCCCGGGATCCGGCATTACAATCAGGGGAACTGCAATTAATGTTTCCAACCAGTCTCAAACCCTTAGAAATCAAGCTCATGATGTCATTATTCAACACATTAGGATAAGGCATGGTGACGATCCGCAGGGCACTGAGTATAACGAAAGGGATTGTATTACTTTAAACGGGGACAACATAATAATTGACCATTGTTCGTTCTCATGGTCTGTTGATAATATAGTGGGACTGGGAACATGTAATAATGTTACCCTAAGCAATTGCATATTTAGCGAACCGTTGCATTATTCATACCATTTTAGAGAGGCAGATAACCACAGGCCAGAAAGACATGGTTTTGCGATGTTAATAAGAAAATGCACCAATTTATCAATTGTTAAAAACCTGTTTGCTTACAGCTTTGAAAGAAATCCTTTAACAAGAGCCGAATCAGTAGCAATAATAAATAATTTGATGTATAATTCCAATGGTTGTAAAATGGGTGCAATAATAGATGGAACAGAATTTCCTGCAATTCAATTATTATACCAGGGAAATGTTGTCCTAAGAACACAACAAACTACTTGCCGGACTTCAAAATATGCTGCTATGATAAATTCCAATGTTGGAGCGGAATCCAGATTGTATTTTTATGACAATATTTGTGTCAAATCTCTGGAAGATTCAACATTAAGTGAATGGGATAAAATTTACAGCAGAAACGATGATATACAACCGGTTGATGATTCTCCTTTAAGTAAAAAGGGATATATGATAATAAAAAGCAGTGAAGTTGAAGAATATATATTAAAATATGTGGGAGCAAAACCTGACAACAGGGATTTAGTGGATCTGCGAATAGTTGATAATGTTAAAAACAGGACCGGTGAATATATTAACAGTCCATATCCGTTACCAGCAAGGGCCTATAATTTTGATTATGCTGACACAGAAACCGATAATGGAAATTTTGTAAATGGATTTGATTGGAGTGATTCCCCGCAAATTATTGTAATAGAAAGTGATACAATTTATTTAAATCAAAAATGTGCTAACATTGATGATATCTTTAACCTACTGAATCCTCAGTTACCCGATTATATTGAAACCTATCAGGTTCATGGCGGTTATTATATAGGTTTCAGAACAAAGGAATCTGGAATTAGTCAGTCAATTGAAGTATCAGGTAATGGATTAAATGATTTTGGAATTCCGGAAGGGACATATTTGGGCTCCGATGGTGTTGGAGGATACCCTGTAATCGAGGAACTTATCAGGACTTTATCTGGTATGGTTAATTATCCTGGAGAAAATCCCCATAACGATGATAACAATAACGGTTATAGTAACCTCGAAGACTGGATACATCAATTATATGTTGGGTATGATTCACTGATTGATTATGCAGCAAACGAAATATGTACTGTTTATCCTAATCCTGCCAACGATTTTATTAATGTTGAATTTAATAATACAACTGACATAAAATTTCCCTTAAAGATAAAAATTTACAATACTTTGGGAGAATTAGTAAAAATTCTTGAAAATATTAATAACTATCAGATAAAAGTTGAAGATCTGGGATCCACAAACATGTATGTTATGAGTATTTTTGATTCAAATGACAGGTTAATTTACACAAATAAATTTATGGTTTTTAGGCAATCAAAAAAATAGATGGATTTAAAGTAAGCTGACTTACTGCTTTCTTGAAATATTTTGTATGAGTTGAGGATAGTTAATTGTTTTTTATACTAACATAATCTGTTTAAATATTTGTCAGAAAATTATATTGTTTCATCAAATATGTATTCAGTATGAAGGAAATTTTTAATTACTTTATATTGCTTATACTATTATTGTATAACAGGTTAGTACCAAATTCCAGAATAATAAAGTTCCTGGAATTATAGTGATCGGGTTATATTAAATTTTTAAATATTTGTTAACTATAGCGATATAAGTATGAGGGTACTTGTATTAATGGATAGTATGAAATTTGGCGGCAAGGAAAGACGGATGGCAGAACTGCTAAAGGTTTTACCGGAAAGGAATATCCATGCTGAATTAGTCTTATTTAAGACTCCCCCTCCAAAAATTCCATATGGTATAAATGTTAAAATACAGATTATAAACAGATGGGTTAAGAAAGATCCGTTTATTTTTTTCAGGTTATTTGCAATTTGTAAAAAATTTCGTCCCGATATTATACATAGTTGGGGATCTATGCCAAGTGTATATGCCTTTCCGATATGCAAATTATTAAATATTAAGCTTATTAATGCTATGATTACAAATGCAAATACCCCGAGATTTTTAAGTTCAGAATGGATACGGAGTAAACTGACATTCCCATTTTCCGATATAATAGTATCCAATTCACTTGCCGGATTAAAAGCATATAATGTTTTAAAAGGGAAGAGTTTTTGCATATATAATGGTTTTAATTTTGACAGGATCAAAAATTTAAAAAGTCAAAAAAATATCAGAGAAAAATTCAATATAACTACGGAGCATATTGTAGGAATGGCTGCTATTTTTGACTTAAAAAAAGATTATAATACCTATTTTAATGCAGCTTTAAAAATATTGAAAAAACGTAATGATGTTACCTTTCTGGCAATAGGTGGAGGAGAATTATTGGAAAGCTTTAAATATAAACCTGAATATCAGAATAAAAATATTGTTTTTACAGGAGATCAGCATGACGTTGAAAGTATAATCAGTATTTTAAGTATAGGTGTTTTATGTTCAAATTTCAAAGTACATAAAGAAGGGATATCAAATTCCCTACTTGAATATTTGGCACTTGGTATCCCTGTAATTGCAACATATGGAGGGGGAACAAATGAAATAATAATCAATAATAAAAATGGTTTCCTGATTGAACCCTATGATGTTGATGCATTGGCTAACAAGATTCAGTTACTATTAAATGAACCGCACCTATGCAAAAAATTTGCTGCTAATGGAAAAGAGATGATAAATAAAAATTTTAGCATTGAGCGTATGGTTAATAAGACTATTGAAATTTATAATAATGTAATGGTGAAAAAAGGTGGTTAGTAAAAAAAGAAATATCGTTGTTCTAATCAGGGCTTTAATTAGTGGAGGAGCTGAGAAGCAAAGCCTTTTACTGGCAAAAGCCCTTAACAATTATCATAATATATCTTTTATTGTACTTAAAGGTGATATTATTGAGCAAAAACACCTGCAATTTATTGTTGATTTAAAACTTAAATTAGTCCGTTTAGAAGGAACCCGCTTTAGAAGAATAATAACTTTAATGAAATATTTAAAGGAAGAAAATATTGAAATCATCTTTTCTTTCCTGACCAGTGATAATTTTTGGGGGGCCATTGCGGGGAGGTTGACTGGAGTTAAATATATCGCAGGAGGAATAAGAACCTCAAAAATGATTTTTTATAAATTGATAGTCAATAGAGTGATTCACCAGATATTTCAAACCTATACAATATTTAACAGTCATTATGCAAAAGATAGGTTTATGAAAAAGTTTGGCTTTATAAAACGAAAATCAATAGTAATCGCAAATTGTTTAAAATGTGATAACTTACCTATTATAAGAAATAAAAAAGAAATTATTAAGATTATAACTGTTTGCAGGTTTATACCTTCAAAAGGAATTGATACAACGATAAGAGCTTTCAGTACCATATTAGAAGACCATAACTTAAACGGAAAACACATTGAATTGAATATCATCGGGTATGGCCTGCTGGAATCGGAGATAATCAAATGGGTAAGAATGTACAAAATATATAATAACACCAGAATTATAATAAAGCCTGACAATCTCAGTGACCTATACAGGGAAGCAGATATCTACGTATGTTCTTCATGGTACGAGGGCCTTTCAAATTCAATTATGGAAGCTATGAGTTATAGTCTGCCTGTTGTGGCAAGTAATGTGGGTGATAATCACAGGCTTGTAGAACACGGTATAAACGGCTTTCTTTATAAATCGAAAGATTATATTGAGCTGGCCGGATATATTGTTCAATTGGCAAAATCACATGTATTAAGACAAAATTTCGGCAAAAAAAGCTATGACAAAGTAACTAAAAATTATTCTTTTGAAAGGTTTACCGAAAATTATCTTTCATTTATTGAAAAACTTAAATAAAATGAAGAAATACAAACTAGTATTTTTTGGCGTAAAATATTATCCTTCAAAGGGTGGAGTAAGCAGAATTGCTGAGAATTTGATCCGGAATTTAAAAGATAAATACGACATAACAATATATTGTTACAGAAATGAAAAGGCAAAAGAATATATTCAGGGAATCAATGTTATACAACTTCCTGAAATTCCTCTTGGTGGTCTTGGTGTTTTTATTTATTTCCTGTTATGCTGCGTGCACATGCTGGTGAAAGGTAAGTACGATATAGTACACCTGAAAAAGATTGATACAGCCTTTTTTATTCCAATCCTAAGGCTGAAATTCAGAAAAATACTGGCAACTTCTCATGAATCTCCTTATCTGAGAGATAAATGGAACAAGATTGCAAGATCTTATTTTAAACTGAATGAAAGAATATTCATAAAATCATCATCGTATATAACAGCTATTTCGAAGCCTTTAAGTGATATTTACGAGAAAAAATATAATAGAAAAGTTACATATATTCCCAATGGTATTGATCTAAATTATAAGTATGACTTTGAAACTGCCAATAAAATAATAAAAGAGCATAATATTACTCCTGATTATGTTTTCTTTGGTGCCAGAAGAATTATGGCATCAAAGGGATGCCATACAATGCTAAAAGCACTCGAAATAATAAACTATAAGAATTCTGTTGTAATATCCGGTGATACAACCCAGGTTGCTAATTACACAAAAGAATTAAAAAATAATTATCAAAGTGTCGATAAAAAATTCATTGGATACTTAGATGATAAGAATGTATTATTGGCATTAATTAAAAATGCAGAGTTTTTTATATTTCCTTCGGAAACCGAGGGTATGTCTGTAATGCTTTTAGAAGTAGCTTCAACAGGTACCCCGATCATTTGCAGTGATATATCAGAAAATTCTGCTGTATTTAATGCAAGTGAAGTACTTTTCTTTAAAAATATGAATGCTGAAAATCTTGCAGTGAAAATTAAATGGGCATTGGATAACAAGCAAATAATGAAGAAGAAATCAGAGATGGCTAAAAAAAAGGTAGTAAAATATTACTCCGGGGAGGTTATGACAAAAAACTACGAAAAACTATATGATTCAATATTAGCCAGCAGCATTTAAAATAAATTTTATATCTCTTCCATCCTGTTTTGTTCTGCATAATCAATGAGATTCTTTCTTTTAATAATGAAAGCATAACTCTTTGGTTTATATTTGCCTTCATCATAAAGTCTTTTCCTGACGGCATTCAGAAATGTTGCATCTCTTACAGTACCTTTATCAGTACCAATGTATTTAAATTTTCCATGACAGTCCTTAATTATTCTGTACAAATAGCCTAATTCCGGACTAACATCCTTTAAATTAGGATCAAAGAGCCAACTGGCAGTATATATTCCTTTAATTTTTTTCTTTTCTTTCAATATCATCCCTATTCTGATAAAAAACTTTTTCCAGCCTATTTCATTAAACTCTCTCATGAAATCACTATTAGTAATATTTGTATGCATTTTCAGGACAGGCATAATACCTCCCAGAATAAAAACAAGAATTAATCCCTTAATAAAATGTGCCAATCCTTTTTTCAACATATACCTTAACGGTAACCTGCCAATATCAACCAAGACCGGACCGGCAGGAATTAAAGTAAGCTTACAAATTCCCAAATCTTTAAAAAACTTATCGTTGGGATATTGATAGTATTTTAAATTGACGTTTAATTTTTTTATCCTGTTAATAATACGAATAAAACAAAGATTGTAAAAATTAATTATATCCTTTGTATACTTTGAATTCCTCAATATAATGCATGCTTCGAATATAAGTTCGATCAATAAAAGCTGATGATAATGACTCAAAGCTTCCTTTGAAAAATCGGCAATTATTCTATTGCATAACCGATCGGCATCTTTGCTTACATATTTATAATGCGCATATTTTGGATAACGTTTCAGAATACGTAAATAATCTTTTATCGGGTATTTTTCTGTTAATCCTGAATGAATATTTTCTATTTCTTTTATTAATGTGCTTTTTGCTTCATTCAATTCCTTATTTGGCTCCATAAAATTTATTCTGATATCTTTAATATAAAATTTAACAGACTTTTTGCAACTATTTTCTGGCCTATCTCATTAAGATGACTGCCATCATTTGTATAATCAGGAATCAGCGCGTAGCATGCTTTACTATCGACTTCTCTGCTTCCGTCATGATACGTTGATTCTATACCAGCTATATCGAAAATACTCTCAATATTATATTCCTTCTTTAATAATTCATTGTATCTACATCTTTGGCAATTGTGGTCTTTTCCCGACATTATTTTCAGTATACCTTTGATTCCTTTGCCTTTAACCTGAAGAGGTACGGTAATATGGAAAAATATTATATTCGGGTATTTCTTTTCCAGCCTGGAAAGTGTAAATTTATAGAGATTAAAAATATTTTCAACATCAGTATCATTATGAATATCTGCATAACATAATTTTAAAAAAGCAATGTCAACAGAATCTCCAATACCTGAATCCAGTATTTCTTCAAATTTCTGAATCTTTAACTCCGGATATCCATTACGTCCAACCTGGGAATGAGAAAATACAGGTTTTGAAAAACTCATATTTTCATCAATCCTTTTAACGTTTAATTTAATCCCGGGATTATCTTTTGAAATGCTTTCAACACCTGCAATAATATTATTTCCGACTGACTGGTGTGCAAAATAAATTCTTAAATTTCCAAGTTTTTCCCAGGAAATTTGAGATATATCTTCATTTAATCCCGAATAAACGGTTTGCATATTAGTTTCCATTTTCGATTCCTTACATTTAGCTAGTAGAAAAAGAATTAAAATTATAATATAATATGTAAATATTTTATTGATTTATTCAACTTTTAGTTCATCATCAAAGATAATTAAACATACACTTAAATTTAGTATCCTGAATGAAAATATGCCATCTAAATAATTTCTTTTTTAATTTTTCTCTAAAATAGACCTGCAAAAAATACTCGTCTAAAATATTGCTCATTATCAAAAATATAAATCGAACGTTTTTTATATTTTTAAAACTCGTATTTAAAAGTTTCTGGGAAATAGAACAAATATTGAAAAATTTCGTATATCATAGAAAAATATACGTTTGTCAATAAAAATTAGCTATTCGTCAAATATTTTCATTTTTTAATAATAATCTCAACCAACCTAATTACAAAATGAAACCAAAACTACTACTACTACTACTACTACTATTGGGCTTGATTATGAGCCAAGCCGTAATAAGCCAAAAAATATTCCCGGGCGCAGTAGGATATGGAACTGATTCGAGAGGAGCATATGGAGGTACATCAGAACCCACAATTCTGATTGTTGATACACTTTCTCCAGGTTACTTTTCAACAGGAACGAACAGGGGTACATTTGCATGGTGTGTCAGTAGACCATTCCCGCGCATTATTTTATTTGAAGTATCG
>CAZFHF010000040.1:0-15457 GCA_964518655.1 uncultured Bacteroidales bacterium
AAGCTTCTGATAACTCCAGAGTTCTTTCCTTGACCTTTGTTTCCAGTACTCTTTTTTCCTTGATAAGGTTACGCTCCCGTATTTTAATAAAGGTGACAATACTAACGATTATTATAAGTGTTGCTGTAATAATAAACCATGCCCGCTGATAAAACGGGGCCATGATCTGAAAACTGTATTCAATGGGACTGGAATTCCATACCCCTTCGCTGTTCTTAGCAATAACCTTAAAAGTGTATTTGTTTGGTGGAAGAGATCTGTAATTAATATATGTCTGGTCAGATCCATCCTGCCATTCTGACTCCAGCCCTTCCAGCATTAATTTATATCTTACTGCTTCAGGATTTGTAAGGCAAATACTATGGTAATAGAACAGAACTGAATTCTGGTTGTGCCTTAACTTCAAGTTTTCACTCATCTCCCTTTCTTGTCCGTTAATCGTCATCCTTGAAATATGTGTTAATGGCTCGATGGATTTTTCCTTTGCTTCAAGTGGATTATAACGCATAACTCCGTTTACTGTTCCAAACCATAAATGCCCTTTATTATCTTTATATGATGCATTACTTTTGGTTTCAATGCCTGTGTATCCGCTTTTCTTTGTATAAGTATAAATTTTGTCTTTAGACGGCACTATTTTATTAAGGCCTCTGTTAGTACCGACATATACATTATTATAGTCATCAACATTAATTACATTTATCAGATTAGCCAGTAATCCATTGGAAATTGAATATCTTTTTATTATCGTATCTTTTAATGCTAAAACTCCCCTTGTATCAGTTCCTATCCAGATATTATTGTCTTTATCTTCTGCGATGCAGGTGGGGGTTATCTCTTCACCAAGGTCATAAATTTTATATGTACTGCCGTCGAAGCTTGTTATTCCTTTACTTTTTGAGCCGGCCCATAATAAATCCCGGGAGTCAATAAATAATGAGGTTATATCGTTGCCGGCGAGGCCTGTTTCATGCGAATGCCTTTTGATATATTCATACTTGTTAATATCAAACTGAAACAAGCCTTCAACAGTTCCAATCCATAGCTGGTTATCCTTGTCAATTTCCAGGGCATTAATTTCAAAGGAAACATAACTGTTAATTTTTGGCTGGCTGACAAATGATTGTTTCATGATGTCAAACTTGATAATACCTTGATCAGCCGTAACAATCCAGATATTTTTATCATTATCCTGCCTGAAGAATCTGATCTGGTTACTTATATAGTTGTTTGCTTCAGTATAATGAATGAAAATTTTGTTTGTATCTACATTATTAAACACTGTTATTCCTCCGTTAGTGCCAAACCACAAGTTATTATTAACATCCTGAGTTACTGCCCAGACCTGGTCATTTATAAGTCCGTTTTCAGTTGAAAATGATACAAACTGCTCACCTTTGAATATCTCAAGCCCGTGTTCGGTAGTACCCATGAGAATGTTTCCTTCCTTATCTTCCATAATACAAAATATCTGGTTGTCATGTAACCCATTATGTGTATTGAATACTTTTACCACTCCGTCTTCAGAAATTTTTGAGATCCCTCCTTTACTTTTATCCCTTGACCAGTGTCCAACCCATATATTCCCGTAGCTATCCTCTGAAATTGCACTAATCCAGTTTGTTGCCAGTCCATCCTTATCGTCATAAATTATAAAAGTGTCTTTTGAATAGATATATTCGATAAGACCCCCGTTATATGTGCCAAACCAGAGATTTTTTCTGGAATCCTCAAACATCACAGCAGTAATAAAATACGTACTGAATCCTTCAGGTACATAATTTTCGAAATTATTCTTTTCCTTGTTATATTTCTTAATACCTACATCAGTAACGAAAAACAGAACACTGTCAGATGTAAAAAGGCTGGAAAAAATCCGGTCGCTCAGCCTTTTGCCCTTAAAGTGTTCTATTTCTATCTTATTTACTTTATCATGAGGATTAAAGAAGACATAGACACCGTCTTCGGCAGTAGTTAACCAGAGCCTTTTATCTGCATCTTCGGCAAATGAAGTAATATTACCCGTGATCAAGGTATCATGAAATTCAACTATCTCAAATTCGTTATTAACGAATCTTGTCAGCCCTCCGTTTTCATGTCCCAGCCAGATAGTACCTCTGGAGTCTTCATAGATTACCCTGACGCCTCCTCCTGCTAAACCGTTTTCTATTGTATAATTAATAAAATTTATCCCGTCAAACTTTGAAACTCCTCCTTTAGTGCCCAGCCATATATAATCATTATCATCCTGTAATATTGAATAGACTTTTGACTGCTCAAGGCCCTCAATAACACTATAATTATCAAAGTAGTATGTTTGAGCTGATATTATGGAAAAAGTGAATAATAATCCGTATAAAAAAATTATTCGTTCGAATGAACGAATAATTTTTATTCTTTTGCTACTTCTAACAACTGCCATTAAATCATTGGTTTAGTTTTTGGATATGAAGAAGAATGTGCCGTTTTCATCTTCAAGTCCGGCTATTTTTCCAAACTTAGGTTTTTGTTGATTGTTTTTCTGCACTGCAATAGTCACCTTATTCACAATTGATTCTATGGGGATGCAGGCGTCAGGATTATTATGAAGGGTGTTGGCAAAAGTTCTTGTAAACTGAGAATTATCAATAGCCAGTTCATATCCTGCTGATGAAAATACCTGGGATGATTTTAGTCTTGTTGCTTCCCAGTCGTTGCAGTTTCTTTTCTTTGGGATTTCGCGCATAGCCTGGTAAAATGTGGGGCCTGACTCACAGGCATCTGTAACAACCAAAGTATGTACAACATAATTTGCATACGATTGTAATGAAGCTCTTAAGGCATTTATATTGAAGTAAGTAAATTCATCATCTCTTTTTGCATCAACAGGAATCCAGTACCCGGTTTCATTAATAAATTTACCGTGTCCCGCATACCAGATAAGCAAAGCATTTACCCTGTTAGCCCTTACAAGATCTCTAAGTTCTATTGAAAAGAATCTTTCTATCTCTTTCTTTGTCAGATCTTTTTTATGTATAATCTTATTAACGTCGTAATTTGATAAAGCTGAACGCATAAGAGTGACATCTTTAGAAGGCCCGTCAAGGCTTGGGAACGTTTCATAATTTGAATTCTCGATAAATACCACCCATGTACGTCCCATAGGGTTATTAGCTAATAGAGACACTCCCTCACGATTGAGATTGTAAATCTGCTGTGTCTCATTACCATTAATATCAATTGCCCTTACGGTAAACTTGCTTTTGTTTGTGATTCCAATTGTTGCAGAAAACTTGGGATTAAATTCGTCAAGTTTAAAACTGGCTGAAATACCATCTATAAGTATTGTTTTGATCAAACTTTCATCTGATATTTTACCTTCAACATATAAATTTGGATCATCAGAATCAAGATATATTTCACCATTGTCTGAAGCATATGGTGCAAGTATCGAAATATCGGGAGGATCGATCTCAGATCTCTCTACAGTAAAAGTTGTATTCTGCATATTATTGTATATGTCAGTAGCAGTTACTGTGAACATATCTTTTCCCGTAATATCAATATTTGCAAGGAACTGGTATTCATCTCCCTCTTTCAGGAATGGAACGTCTTTATCATTAATCTGAAGAGACTTAATATCACTTTCATCAATCAATTTACCCTTAATGGTAACTTCATTCTTATTTTTTGCTATTCTAACCACTAATTCATCAACAGGGGCAGGATCAACAAGTACTATTTTGGGACTATTATCTTCCCTGTTTAGCTCGTGTAATCTATCCTTGGCGGAATCCAACAGTTTTCTGGCATTAACATCATATTCAGAAAGTGATGCAAGTGTCTCATAGTCTTTAATGGCAGCCTTGTAATTTGCTATTTGTTCATATGAATAAGCCCTTTTGTAATATGCCTCTGAACATTTGTCATCCAGCATAATAACCTTATTGAAATTATTTATAGCATTCTGATGCTGTGTATATTGCTGATAATATGTGCCTCGTACAAGATACATTTGTATGTCTTCAGGATTTATTAAAATATTTTTTGAAATATCATCAATTGCCTTTGAATACTGCATCATTTTAATATAAATCTTACTTCTTACAAGGTATGCATCAGTATTGTTCGGATCAAGGCTGATAGCCGTATTGCAGTTTTCAATAGCCTGGTCAAGCTTGTTCATCTGAAGCCTTAAACTGGCAAGTGCAATATAAGGTTCAACAAATCCCTTATTCTTTGCTATAGCTTTTTGATAATCAATTTCTGCCTGATTGTAGTTTTTTAATTTTTCCGAAACTATTCCATGATAATAGTTGTTGTATGAATTATCTTTTAATATTAACGCTTTCTTGGCAGATGTCAGCGCATTCATATAATCCTCAAGCTCGATAAGTATTTTTACCTGCAGCTGCAAGGCTTCAAGATACTTACTCCTTAAGGACATACTCTTTTCAACAAGCTCCTTGGCTTCCTGGTAATTGCCAAGTTTATAGTTTATTCTTGCAGCACCATAATATATTTCGGGATCTTTCTGTTCAAAAACTATTGCCCTGTTGTAATCGTCTGCAGCATTTTCAAATTCATTTATCTTCTCATAGGCAATTGCTCTTTCAATATATGCCTTAGTATAATCAGGTTCTATTTCAATTGCCTTGGTAAATTGCTCAACGGCATCTTTAAAATTCTTTGTGTCAATAAAATCCTTGCCAGCCTTATAATATTGCTTGGCATTCTGACCAGCCAAAAGCATTGCGCAAAGGATTAAGATTAGTTGTGTTAGTGCAAATTTTTTTTTCATAGCTTGTGATTTTTGGGTTACTAATCCGCTATTATGTTGTAAAATGAAGTTTTAATGCAAGTAAATTGAATAACGTTTTATTTTCAAATATACAAAAAAAATACAATAGAATTCAATAACTCGTAGTTAACAAATTATTTGATCATAAGTATTAAAACGATTTAAAAGGATAAATATCTTAATAAGAATTTTAGGGGATGAGCAATTATTTATGTTGCTGTATTATAGAAAATTTGTAATCTGTCGTTTCCCAGAATGATTTGCTGTTCATATTCTTTATGCATTTCAGGGGCCTCCAGTCCCGATTGGAAGTTAATATTACCAATAAAGATCCGTGCTTCATCCCACAAATTGCTTTTTAAAAAGCTTTCAATAAGCATTTTTCCACCTTCAACAAATACTGATTGAATTTCTTTCCTGAATAGTATTTCCAGTATTTGTTCCAGCAGACGGCTGGAAAAATTTATATTAATATACTCTGTATTATTTTTTGATATAGCTTCTTTCTCAGTAAAAACCAGTGTTTTTACTGTTCCGTCAAATATTTTTAACTTTTCCGGTAATATTAGTGATCTGTCAAGTACTATTCTTAACGGATTATTGCCGCTCCAATGCCGTGTATTTAATTGCGGATTATCAAGAAGTGCTGTTTTTGTACCAACGAATATGGAATGCTCCTCAGATCTCCATTTATGAACAAGTATTCGTGAAGTCATGTTTGAGATCCATCTGACTTGTCCCTTCTGCCTCTTATCCCTGTCAATATCAATAAAACCGTCATTTGACTGCGCCCATTTAAGGATAACATAAGGCCTGTTCTTAATGTAAAAGGTAAAAAATCTCTTATTCAGCATCATAGCTTTTTCTTCAAGTACACCAGTGATTATTTTAACTCCATTGCTGGTAAGTCTTTCAATCCCTTTGCCCGATACAATAGAATTTGGATCAATAGTGCCAATAACTACTCTTGGTATGTTATTTCTTATAATTAATTCCGAACAGGGAGGAGTTTTACCTGAATGTGAACATGGCTCCAGATTGACATATAATGTCGAGTTTTTAAGTAAAGATTTATCTCTGACTGAGTTGATAGCATTTGCCTCTGCATGCTGATCACCGAATTTTCTGTGGTAGCCTTCGCCTATTATTTTTCCGTCGCATACAATTACTGCGCCCACCATTGGATTTGTTTCTGTATTTCCCTGGCCCATTCTTGCTAAATCCAGGCAGCGCTGCATATATTTTTCATCCTCTGGATTAGTATTCACACTAATTTGAATTTATTAATTTTGAAATATGAATAATACTTATCGAACTGTTTCTGATATTACTGCTTATATCAAATCTGTATTGTCAGACTCTTATCCTGAGAATGAAATACAGAGTATATTATATTTAATATTTGAGCATGTGCTAAATTATACTAAAATTGATATACATATCAATAGTAATAAAACAATTTCAAAAAGAATCGGGAAAAAGATACTTGAAATTACTAATGATTTGAAAAAAAATAAGCCTGTTCAGTATATTTTTGGAAAAACTGAATTTTACGGTCTTAATTTTAGATTGTCATCTGATGTTCTCATTCCCAGGCAGGAAACAGAACAACTTGTTAACTGGATAATTAACGATAATGCAGGGAACAGACATAAAATTCTGGATATAGGAACAGGTTGTGGCTGCATAGCAGTGAGCCTGGCAAAAGTTTTGGCTGATTCTGATGTTGAAGCACTGGATGTATCAAAAAAAGTAATTGATCTGGCAGAATATAACGCCAGATTGAATAAGGTAAGAGTAAAATTCCATCTTTATGATATATTGCATTACGAACAAAAACCGGACCTGGCAGGATATGACATTATTGTTAGTAATCCACCCTATATCAGGGAAAATGAAAAATCCGGATTGCCGGCGAATGTCATAAACTATGAACCGCATGAAGCATTGTTTGTTCCTGATGACGATCCGCTGGTTTTTTACAGAGCTATAGCAAATTTCGGATTACATAATTTAAACGGTAAAGGGAAGATATATTTTGAGATTAATGAATATCTTGCGGATCAGGTTGCTGAAGAATTAATCAGGCACAGGTATAAGAATATAGAAATCAGGAAGGATATTAATGGTAAGGATAGAATGGTTAAAGCATATAAAGATTAAAACAGGTAATAAATGACCGGTAAAAACTCTGCAATATTTAATGAATCTCTGCAAAGGATGAGATTTCTGTGCAGTAAGCAGGAAAAGTCTTCTTATGAGATAAAATTAAAACTTACGGAAAGGAATCTTACAGATCAGGAAATTAACAGAATAATTTCAATCTTATCAGAAGAAAATTTTATTAATGATGCACGGTATGCAATTTCATTTACTCATGATAAACTTAAGTTTAACAAGTGGGGCAGGATAAAAATTCAGTATCAGCTGCGCCATAAGGGTATAGCTGAAAATTATATCACGAATGCATTGGAGAAAATTGATAATTCAGAGTATAAGCAAATATTAAAAGAGGAAATAGTAAAAAAAAATAAAGGATGCCACGTATCAGGCAAGTACGAATTAAAAAGTAAACTTATGCGCTTCGGACAAGCCAGGGGATTTGAAACGGATCTTGTATACCAGGTTATTGATGAATTGCTATCTAACAAGTAACAGAAATGCGGGAGTTTATAAATTTGTATTATTACGATCAAAAAAAGTTCGTAAATTTGCCAGCCGGACATTAAACATTTATTATGATAACATCTGAACAGATTAAAGAGCTGGTTGAGCGCGGTGAAGCTCTAAGGAGGCATCTTTGACGTCGAAAACAAACTTAAAAGGATAGAGGAAGAAGAACAGAAAACACATGCTCCTGATTTCTGGGATGATCCCCAAAAAGCTGAAAAGCATCTTAAATTCATATCCTCGATAAAAAACTGGACCAGCGCCTACAATGAGGTAAAGACAAGTATTGATGATCTTATTGTAATTGCGGATTTTCATGATGAGGGGGAGGCGAGCGAGGCAGATATTGAAGAACAATATAATAAATCTTTAAAGCTCATTGAAGATCTGGAGTTCAGAAACATGCTAGGCAACAAGGAGGATGAGCTGGGAGCATTACTTAAGATTAATGCAGGAGCAGGAGGCACAGAGAGCCAGGATTGGGTAGAAATGCTTATGAGGATGTATATAAGATGGGGAGAAAGAAACAACTTTGAAGTGAAAGAAGTAGGATTTCTGCAGGGAGACGATGCAGGCATAAAATCTGTGATCCTTGAATTTACAGGGGACTTTGCATACGGTTACCTGAAAGGGGAAAGTGGCGTTCACCGGCTTGTAAGACTTTCGCCTTTTGATGCCAATCATCGCAGGCATACATCATTTGCGTCTGTCTTTGTCTCCCCTGTCGCAGATGATTCTATTGAGATTGTTATTAATCAGGCTGACCTGGAGTGGGATACTTTTCGCTCAGGCGGGGCAGGCGGACAGCATGTCAATAAAGTAGAGACAGGAGTACGTGTAAGACATCTGCCGACAGGTATTGCCGTTGAAAATACGGAATCAAGATCACAGGTTAAAAACAGGGAAAATGCCCTGCGTGTTTTAAAGTCACATTTATATGAGATTGAGCTAAGAAAAAGAAATGAAAAACAGGCTGAAGTTGAGGGACAAAAGAAAAAAATTGAGTGGGGCTCACAAATAAGAAGTTATGTGATGCATCCGTATAAGCTGGTAAAAGACCTGCGTACCAACCAGGAAACCTCAAATGTTCAGGCAGTTATGGACGGGGACCTGAATGATTTTATCAAGTCTTATCTGATGCAGTACGGAAGACAATAATGGTTAAATTGCTAAACTGATAAATTTATAATCAAAACATAAAAATTTTATTATAATGCTTAGGATATATCATAATCCAAAGTGCAAAAAAAGCCGTGAAGGATTAAAATACCTTAAGGACAAAGGGATTCCCATTGAGGTTATAAATTATATAAATGATGGGATTGCAGAGCAGGAATTAAAAGATGTTTTAAAGAAATTAAATCTTAAGCCCGAAGCTATTGTTCGTACGCAGGAAGATTTATATAAGAAAGAGCTGAAAGGAAAGAATTTTACTGATATTGAATGGATTAAGATATTGTCAGAAAATCCAAGGCTTATACAACGGCCTATAGTAGTTGCGAGGCATAAGGCAGTTATTGCAGAGCCGCCGGATAAAATCGAAGAACTTTTGTAAATTTAAAGCAAGTTTATTTTTTATTATTTTACTAATACTAATTAATTATGGACCTAAGAATTGAAAAAGACACAATGGGTGAGGTAAGGGTTCCCGCTGATAGGTATTGGGGAGCTCAAACTCAGCGCTCAAAGGAAAATTTCAAGATCGGCCCTTCAGCTTCGATGCCTGTAGAAATAGTAAAGGCATTCGGATACCTTAAAAAAGCAGCGGCTTTTACTAATCATAAACTTGGAATTCTCACAGATAGAAAAAAGGAATTAATATCGCAGGTTTGTGATGAGATAATTGACGGAAAACTTGATGATCATTTTCCCCTTGTAATATGGCAAACAGGCTCAGGTACGCAGTCAAACATGAACGTAAATGAAGTGATTTCCAACAGATCACATGTTCTTGACGGAGGAAAGCTGGGTGAGGGAGAGAAACTTATCCATCCGAATGATGATGTTAACAAATCGCAATCATCTAATGATACTTTTCCGACTGCCATGCATATTGCAGCGTATAAAATGCTGGTTGAGGTAACAATACCGGGAATAAAAAGGCTCAGGGATTCCCTTGACAATAAATCAAAGGAGATGAAGGATATTGTGAAAATCGGCAGGACCCATTTTATGGATGCTACGCCTTTGACTTTGGGGCAGGAATTTTCAGGATATGTATCCCAGCTCGACCATGGATTAAAAGCTTTGGAAAATACTCTTGAACATCTTTCCGAATTGGCCCTTGGAGGAACTGCAGTTGGTACAGGCTTAAACGCACCTAAAGGGTATGATGTTGAAGTAGCCAAATTTATTGCCAGATTTACAGAATTACCATTTAAAACCGCAACAAATAAATTTGAGTCACTTGCTGCTCATGATGCAATAGTTGAAACACATTCAGCATTAAAACAAATTGCTGTAAGCCTTATGAAAATTGCTAATGACATAAGGATACTGGCATCAGGGCCCCGCTCAGGTATAGGGGAGCTTATTATACCTGCAAATGAGCCCGGTTCATCTATAATGCCCGGCAAGGTCAACCCTACACAAATTGAGGCAATAACAATGGTATGTGCACAGGTGATGGGTAATGATGTCGCTATTGCTGTGGGAGGTAGTAACGGGCATTTTGAACTGAACGTATTTAAAACAGTTATTATAGCAAATTTCCTGCAGTCAGCAAGATTAATCGGAGATGCATGTGTTTCATTAGCGAAAAACTGCGTTGACGGAATAAAACCAAATGAGCCTAAGATAAAAGAATTGCTTAAACAATCATTAATGCTGGTAACAGCTTTGAATCGTCATATAGGATACGAAAATTCAGCAAAAATTGCGAAAAAAGCTCATGCTGAGAATACAACGTTAAAACAAGCTGCACTGGAACTGGGATTAGTGACAGAAGAGGATTTTGATAAATGGGTAGATCCCAATAAGATGACAGGGGCATTTTAAAATATATCCCTGTTGTGATATACCGGAAATAAATATGAAAGAGAAGCTGTTTGAAGAATTTCCGCCAACACCAACTGATGAGTGGGAATCGCGGATTAAGGAAGATTTGCAGGGGGAGGATTATGCAAGGAGATTGATTGGCAAAACAATTGAAGGTATTAATATCAAACCATATTATAGATTAGAGGATCTGAATGGCTTGAAATACCTGGAAACATATCCTGATGAGTTTCCATTTGTAAGAGGGCATAATATTAAAAATAATAAGTGGGACATAAATCAGGAAATAGGGGTAGATAATTTTGAAAAAGCAAATGAGGAGGCATTGCATCTTGTAAGCAACGGTGTAAACTCAATTACCTTTAATTTAACACGGGCAAAAGTAATTACACTGGATAAGTTCTCTGTCCTTTTAAGAGATCTTGACACCAGGTTGCTGGCATTGAATTTCAAAGCCGGAGAAAAATCTCCGGCTATTCTGGATTTTCTTTTTTCAGCGCTTAAACTGCTTGATAGAGAACCCGGTGAATTCAGGGGATATCTGGATTACGACCCTCTTGGTGAGTATACTGCCAGTGGAATGTTTTATGAAGGTGAAAATGAGGATTTTATTGAGGCCAAATCATTAGTGGATTTTGCAGAATCTCATTTGCCGGATTACAGCATTATCGCAATTAATGGTATAAGATTTATTAATGCCGGGGCATCCATAACACAGGAACTTGGCTTCAGCCTGGCAGTTGGCAGTGAATATTTATCAAAACTGTCAGATATGGGACTTGATATAAGAAATATAGCTAAGCACCTGCATTTTAATTTTGGTATAGGCTCAAACCATTTTATGGAAATAGCAAAATTCCGGGCTGCAAGATTGTTATGGGCAAGGATTCTGGAAGCTTATGGGGCAGGCGGTGATGTGCCGGTTGAAACACATATTCATGCAGAGAACTCAACATGGAACAAGTCAATATATGATCCTTATGTTAACTTATTAAGGAAAACTACCGAAGCTATGTCGGCAATACTGGGCGGAGTGAATTCTTTGACTGTAAATCCGTATGATAATATCTACAGGCAGGCTTCGGAGTTCTCAAAGAGAATTGCAAGAAATGTACAGCATATTCTGAAAGAGGAAGTATATTTTGACAGGATTGTCGATCCTGCCGCCGGATCATATTTTATTGAAAATATTACTGATTCTATTGCACAGGAAGCATGGGATGTCTTTCTATTAATAGAGGATATGGGTGGTTTTCTGAAAGCTGTGAAAGATGGGTATGTGCAATCGGAGGTTAAAAAGACTGCCGAAAAAAGAAGCAGGGACATAGAAACAGGAGAAGAAGTGCTGCTGGGCGTTAATAAATATCCAAACTTTGACGAGCAGGTAAAAGATGATATAGATTTATCACTGATTCATGAACAGGACAGGAGCACTGCTATTGACACAGGAGAAAAGTCAGGCATAAGCCGGGCTGCCGAAGAATTTGAAAAACTCAGGCTCCAGACTGAGAACAGTACAAAGAAAAGGCCGGTGGTTTTTATGCTGAAATATGGTGACCTTGTTATGAGCAGGGCAAGATCGGTATTTGCAAGCAACTTCTTTGCCTGCGCTGGTTATGAGATTATTAATTATCCTGTTGTTAAAACTATACAGGAAGGGATTAAGGAAGCTCTTAAAAGCAGTGCAGATATAGTTGTGGTTTGCAGCTCCGATAATGAATACCTGTCAATTGCCCCTGAAATATATTCAGGCCTGGGTGAAAAGACAATAATAACAATTGCAGGGAAACCTGACTCAGTGAATGAGCTGAAAAATATTGGCATTGAACATTTTATACATAAGAAATCAAATCTTTTATTTGAACTTAAGAAGTTTCACAGATTACTGAATATTATTGATTACTAATTGATTTCTGGAATATTGAATATATATGAGGCCGGATTTTAAGAAAATAGATGTCAGGAAGCAGGGAAAAGAAAAAATGCTTTCCCATGACTGGGAAAAGAAAAATGACATTAAGAAGGACTGGATAACAGCTGAGCAGATTCCTGTCAAACCTGTCTATACAAATGATGATCTTAAGGAATTGGAGCACCTTAACTATGCGGCAGGAATACCTCCATTTCTTCGCGGACCTTATGCAACCATGTATGTTATGAAACCATGGACAATAAGGCAGTATGCAGGATTTTCAACAGCTGAGGATTCAAATGCATTCTATATGAGAAATCTTGCATCAGGACAGAAAGGATTATCTGTTGCTTTTGATCTGGCAACGCACCGCGGTTATGATTCCGACCATATGAGGGTTGTTGGCGATGTTGGCAAGGCAGGCGTGGCAATTGATTCAGTGCTTGACATGAAAATCCTGTTTGACCAGATACCGCTGGACAGGATGTCAGTATCCATGACAATGAACGGGGCAGTGCTGCCGGTATTGGCTTTCTATATTGTAGCTGCACTGGAACAGGGTGTTAAACTTGACCAGCTTAGCGGGACTATACAAAATGATATACTTAAAGAATTTATGGTGCGTAATACTTATATCTACCCGCCGGGTGAATCCATGAAAATTATTGCTGATATCTTTAAGTATACCTCCAAAAATATGCCAAATTTTAACAGCATAAGCATATCAGGATATCATATGCAGGAGGCAGGAGCTACTGCTGATATAGAGCTGGCATATACCCTGGCTAACGGACTTGAATATTTGCGGACAGGGATAAATGCAGGATTGAATATTGATAAATTTGCACCAAGAATTTCGTTCTTCTGGGCCATAGGCATGAACTATTTCATGGAAATTGCAAAATTAAGAGCTGCCAGATTATTATGGGCAAAGATAGTTAAGCACTTTAATCCCTCGAATCCCAAATCACTGGCACTAAGAACACATTGCCAAACATCTGGATGGAGCTTAACTGAGCAGGATCCCTTTAATAATATTTCACGGACATGCATTGAAGCTATGTCTGCCATACTGGGACATACACAGTCTCTTCATACTAATGCTCTGGATGAAGCAATTGCACTGCCTACGGATTTTTCTGCACGTATAGCCAGAAATACTCAAATATTTCTGCAGGAAGAAACAGGGATAACAAAAACTGTTGATCCCTGGGGAGGATCTTATTATATTGAATCACTTACACACGAATTAACACACAAGGCATGGAGTCATATTAAGGAGATTGAAGAACTGGGCGGCATGGTAAAGGCCATAGAAAAAGGTATTCCAAAAATGAGGATTGAAGAGGCAGCAGCACGTAAACAGGCCAGAATTGATTCGGGAAAGGACATTATTGTTGGAGTTAATAAATATAACCATAGCCATACTGATTCTATTGAAATCCTCGATGTTGATAATTCTGCAGTAAGGGAGATACAGATCAAAAGGCTTAAAAAGCTTAAAAGGGAAAGAGATTATAATGCAGTAAAATCATCACTTGAAAAAATTACTGTTGCCGCTGAAACAGGCAGGGGAAATCTGCTCGAACTTTCGGTTGAAGCTGCAAAGAGGAGAGCAACACTGGGGGAAATATCAGAAGCAATTGAAAAGGTATTTGGAAGATATAAAGCAGAAATACATTCCATATCAGGCATATATTCCGCAGAAACAGCAAATGATGAAAATTATGTGGAAGCACGCAGGTTATGTCAGATATTTGCTGAAAAAGAAGGAAGACAGCCAAGAATAATGATTGCCAAAATGGGGCAGGACGGACATGACAGGGGTGCTAAAGTTGTAGCTACAGGCTTTGCTGATATAGGTTTTGATGTTGACCTGGGGCCATTATTCCAGATTCCGGATGAGGTAGCACGCCAGGCTGTGGAAAATGACGTGCATGTATTAGGAGTATCAAGCCTGGCCGCCGGCCATAAAGCCCTTGTCCCCCAGCGTATGGACGAGCTGAAAAAACTTGGCAGGGAAGATATAATGGTAATAGTAGGCGGTGTAATACCTGCACAGGATTATGATCTTCTATATAAAACAGGAGTTATAGGTATTTTTGGACCGGGGACACCAGTACCGGTTACTGCTGTTAAAATACTTAAAATATTAATAGATAATAACTAATATTATATTTTAAATTTAAACCTAAAATAAAAGTAATGACTGAACAAAAAACAAATGCCGGTCAGGGCATGGGTATAGCCGGACTTGTGCTGGGAATACTGGCTATCCCCCTCGGTATTATACCCTGTACATTCGTAGCAGCCTTAATTTTTGGAGTAGTAGGAATTATTCTTAGCTCTATAGGCCTTTCACAGGCTACACGGAATAATGCAGCAAAAGGATTAATAATTGCTGCACTGGTATGTTCAATTTTAGGTACCAGCTTCGCATTATTCTGGGGACTGGCACTCGGAAAGGGAAGTAAAGTATTACACAACGTGTTCAAACAGGAATTACGTGAAGAATTTGGAAAAGAACTGGAAGAAGCAGTTAAAGAATTTGGTGAAGAAATGGAAGATGCATTCGAAGAATATGAGGATAAAGTTCAGGAGAATGCTGATACATTGGAAGAAAAGCTTGAAGAAATAACTGATGAACCTGAGTAATACCGGTATCTAAAAGCTGGAACAGAGACAATACAGGCTAATAGCTGGTAAAAGTGAGAATCTTTAAGGTCTATAAAGAACCCTATATAAAGATTAATACGCTTTTTGGGGTGATTATCGTTATGGTAATCATTTACTCTGCAGTTTTCAGTGCCGAAAAACAAAATCATCCCGTGCCTTCATTTTACTCAGAGATATCAGGAGATAAATCAATTTCATCAGGCCTGTCGGGAAGTTTTTCAGAAATTGTAAGGGGAAATTTTATTAAAGCACGGGAACTGAATAAATACGGAATTCGAATATTCTCATTTTTTATAGTCCAGTTTTTTTTAAGAATTATATTCGCATTAACATATTACTACAAAAGAACACTGCATGTGTATATTGTTATCTCGGATTGTGCGGTATCTATAGTGTTATTTGTTTGTTGCTTCTGGCCTTTT
>CAZFHF010000041.1:0-15360 GCA_964518655.1 uncultured Bacteroidales bacterium
GTCAAACTTCGAGGCTTTTATTGTTTTAATATCAGTCTTCAGGGCATAGGCAGTCTGAGCAATTACCGGTATATCAGGATGCAATTTCTTGATGCGTTTTAAAGCTTCATTGCCATCCATTTCAGGCATTTTTATATCCATTAATATCAGATCAACTTTAGGCTTTTTTTCAGAACTTAAGTATTCCACTATTTCAATACCGTTGTGAAAGCTAATAACATCTGCATTGTTTTTCTTTAATATTTCATAAAGAAACAGGAGGTTGTCTTGTTCATCTTCAACAACAGCAACGGTAAAACCTTTCCAGTCATATTTTTTGATAATATCTGATTCGGGCTCTGCCATAGAAAGTCCATGATTATTTTTTCCGGCATAAGGAAGTGTGAAATAAAATGTTGAACCCTTTCCAGGTTCTGATTCAGCCCACATTCTGCCCCCAAGTACTTCACAAAGTTTTTTGGATATAGCTAATCCCAGTCCTGTACCAGGATTGAAGTATTCACCTTTTTTTTCTATTTTCCAGAATCTTTCGAAAATATTTCTCAGATCTTTTTTGTTGATTCCTACTCCCGTATCCTTAATATAAAAGGTTGCTTCCTGAGGTTTTTCAAGAGTATGACCCAATTCTATATAACCTTTTTCCGTAAATTTAATTGCATTGGATAAAAGGTTACTTAATATTTGCTTAAATCTATGAATATCAGAATGAAGCATCAGAAGATTTTGCTGTGAGAAAATAGAAATTCTTATGTCAATATCCTTATTATTATGTGTTTCAGGAATAGAGTTTATTATTTCATAAGCAACTTCCTGAAAAGAGAAATATTCGTAGCTGACAGGTATTATTTCAGCTTCAGCTTTTGATAAATCAAGGATATCATCAATCAGCTTTAAAAGCTGTTCCGAGTTTGAATTAATAATATCCACATAATAATTATGGTCTTCAACCGGAATATCGGGATCACCAAGTAAATTCGCAAATCCCACAATAGCATTCAGAGGTGTACGTATTTCATGGGACATATTGGCAAGAAAGGCAGTTTTTAACCTGTCAGATTCTTCAGATTTCTTCTTTGCTTCACTCAGCTCAATGTTCGTATTTGAAAGATATTCATTAATATTTTCCAGCTCAGTATTCATCTCGCTAACCAGCCTGTTTGATTCTTCGAGTTTTATGTTCTGATCCTGTATCTCCAGGATTTTATGCTGTAGATCCTTTTCGATTTTTCTTTTGTGGGATATATTAACAACATGTATTGAGATAAAAATTACTAATAGAACCACTACCACTGCCAGTATTAATATATATCTCAGATACTTTATTATTTTAGGGTGTGGCTTATTAATAATCCTTGCATCAGCAGGAATTAGTTTTGTGTTAATATTATACTTTTTAAGTATTTTATAATCAAAATAATAATTGTCTTTTGGCTTTGCGACTCTTTCTAAAGGGATTAAACCCGGATTATCAATGAACTGAATAGCCAGGTTTGCCACATCCTTTCCATGAGCAACACCATCGTTAATTATACCACCACAAATTCCCTTTCCGAAAACAGCCTGATGATCTATGAAGATAGGGACAGGACTGATCCTGGCAATTTCTTCAACAAGGACATCCGGTTTCACGGGTTTACCGTCAACATCCTGGAAAACATCAATAAGTGCTATGGCATTTCCTTTTTCAAAATGCCTGACTGCTTTCATCAGTGAATCAATGCCTGTGTTTATTATAAATTCGAACTTTACCTTATTATTATAAAGGGGCTCGAGCTTTTTTAAATAATGAATATTAACCATGCTAGTTGCAGTGCAGTCGGCAATGAAATAAAGCTTTTCTATGCCGGGCATAATTCTCAGGATGAGTTTATTTACAGAATCTTTATCAACACCTTCCTTGATCCCGTAAAACCTTGTGTTATCGAGATTATAATCTTCAGGATTGTTTACACCGCAAAATGCTATCGGTATACCGGGGATAAGGCTGTCACCATATTCAATTAAAAATTCAAGAGCATTATTATCGTTTACAATTGCAGCATCAAAACTTGTCTTATGATATTTTTCTTTGTAAAGCTTATATAAACTATTAAAGTAGACAGTGCCAAAACGCTTTGAATCAAGATGTTCAGTATATAATATTATATCATTTTTTTTTCCGAGAGTGGTTATAATACCTTTAGCAATGCTATCACTCCATGAATATGTGATAGCATATGAATTTATATATAAAACATTATGGGTTTTATATTCTTTATCCTGGCCAGTTAACTGGTAAGTAATAAAAACTGAAAATAATACTGCAACAATTATTGAGAATATTGTTCTCATTTTTATCATTACATCAGGGTGGAAATCACAGATATTAAACCACAAAATTATTACAATTTATTGAATTTACTACGTAATTTTCAATAATAAAATAAATTTAACAATTTTATGATCAGTAAGTTATCAAAGAAAAGGTCAGCCAGAGAAAGTTTTGCAGATGCCGGGCGAAATAATAAATTTAGATAAAAATATGAATATTAATCACCACTGCCCGTTACAGTATAGAACAGGTTGGTAAATTCCCCCTCGCTTATAACAAAAGCGTTCAATACATCTCTTGTTACCAGAAACTCAAAGGTTCCTGATATCCTCTTTTTTGAAGTATCAACATCAGTAAGATTGACTTCGCCTGTAATAGAAATATAAGCATCTTCAGCTGATGCACTTACTGATTCCTTATAAACAGCGCCTGCTTTAACTGAAGTCGTATTTAGTTCATATAACCCTTCTGAAGAACCATATATAGTAATAACCAGGGACTTGCCAGAGACTGATGTTCCTGTGATTATGAATTTGCCATTCTCAAGAACTGTCACCCTTGTTATGGTTACCCATTCTTCATCACCAACAATTGCACTCATGGTTGGCAACACAATATTACCATCATCATCTTTTGAGCAACTTATTATTATCAGCAGAATTGTTACAAGAGATAATATTACTTTTTTCATCTGTTTAAAATAAATTCATGTTCGTTTTATAATAACCTTAATAAAGTTAGGATTAAGTTTTTCCAATTGCAACAAAATTTATCGACTTTTGCATTTAAGTGACAATTTATTACTTTAATTGTGATAATTTGAGATCCATAAATTTTTTCATTTCTTATTAATTTTACGATTAATATTATTCCTGATTGTTAATATATATGACAGTAGCTGCAATATTATTTTTCGTGTCCATCCTTTTAAAGCCCGGGGAAATATTCACTGATATTAACGTGTTTCAGGATTTAACAGGACGGGAACCATTCATTCCGGAAAATAATTATGCCAATCCGGGCGTACATATGGAACCTGACTCAACAATTATTGTCTCACGGGACGGCAGTGGTGATTTTACAAATGTCCAGGCAGCTTTTGATGCTGCACCTGACAACTATACAGGCCGTGTCATTATTTTTGTTAATCCGGGGATATATTACGAAAAGTTATTACTTGACAGGAACAAGGTAAATGTTATTCTTGCAGGCAGGCATCCTGACAGCACAATACTGACATACGATGATTATGCAGGTATTGCCGGCGGTACTTCCAAATCATACAGTGTTGCAATTGAGCCCGATGATTTTACAGCAATAAATATCACATTTCAGAATACGGTTAAAAATGACGGCACTGTTCGTGATCAGCAGGCAGTTGCACTAAGGGTAAATGGTGATCGCCAGAGTTATTATAACTGTAAGTTACTGGGATACCAGGATACTTACTATACATGGGGTGGAAGAGGAACAGGGCGCATTTATATGAAAGGATGTTATATCGAGGGTTCTGTTGATTTCATTTTCGGCCGTAATATTGTTGTATTTGACAGCTGTGAGATACATGTTAACCGTGATAAGGGAATAATAACTGCCGCATCCACAGAAGCTGATTCAAAGTATGGATATGTATTCAGAAATTGCATAATTACAGTCAGTGATACAGGCTTTAACGGAAAGCCGGTAACAGGTATCTGCCTGGGAAGACCCTGGCATAATGCCCCGAGAACTGTTTTTTTATATTGCCGGGAACCATCAGCAATTGTTTCTGAAGGATGGCGCACATGGAATGTCCCTCCTGCATTATATGCTGAATATAAATGTTACGGAGAGGGTTCCGGTATCAGCAGACGACTTGCTTCAATATCCAGGCAGCTTACTGATGAGGAAGCTGCCGAATATGTACTTGAGAATATTTTCTCAAAAGATTCCAATCCCTTATTTAATGATGATTGGATACCTGCCCGTTACATAAAAGTGTCTGTCCCTTTTATTCATATCTGAGAGCTTCTACGGGATTTCTGGTGGCTGATCTCAGGGTCTGTGAGCTTACAGTTATTATTGCAATTACAACAGCTATTAAGCCTGCAAAAAGAAATATCCAGATATTTGCTTTAATACGGTAAGGATAGAGCTGAAGCAGCTTGTCTGACAGGAACCATGCCACGGGAAGTGCAACGGCACAGGCTATTATTACCCACTTCAGGAAACCTGCCATTGATAACCTGGCAATTTGTATCGCTGATGCACCGTTTGCTTTTCTTATTCCTATTTCTTTGATTTTCTGGTTTGCCGAAAAATTTGCCAGTCCGAATAAGCCGATACAGGCAATCAGCACGGCAATAAAAGCAAAGAACAGGGATGTATTCTTAAAGGTCTCTATGATTATAAGGTTATTTCTGTTAATCGCATCGTCAAACCTGAAGAAATTAAAAGGCAAATCAGGATCAAACATCTTACATTTTTCTTCAAGAAATGCCAGCAGCTTATCGTAATCTTCAGTCTGATACCTCACTGTAAGAAAGTTCCATAAGGGAACCCACATGCACAGCACTAAAGGCTCTATTTCCCTGGACAGATCAGCAACATTGAAATCCTTAACAACGCCTATAACATTGCCTTTTCCATATGGCCATTCAAATTGTTTACCCACAGGATCTTTCCAGTTCAGCCGTTTTACTGCTGTCTCATTTAGTATAAAGGCTTCCGTGCGATCTGAAATGATATCACCGGAGAAATCCCGGCCTTCAAGCAATGTAAGCCCGTAGGTTTTGATGAAGTCCTCATCAACAGCCAGTACTGCCATGTTCCATTCCTCACTGAACTTACCTTCAGGGATAACTTTGTGCCTTTCACCTCCTGAACCGATTAAAAAGTGTGAGGCTGAAGCGCTAATAATATCAGGATGTTTAAGAAACTCCTGTTTTACTACCTGATAGTTCTCCCTTAGATCCCTGTTTGTTGCGAAAATTGGAATTACTATCTTATTTTCCTTATCGAATCCCAGGTCTTTATTCATCAAAAACTTTAACTGCTGGTAGAGTACTATGGTAGTTGAGATGAGAATTACCGATAAAGTATACTGTATAATGAACATCACCTTCTGGCTTATATGTTTACTGCTTCCTATTCGAAGTTTTCCCTGCATAACTGATACGGGAGTGACCCATGCAAAAGACATAGCTGATAATAAACCGGTAATTATTCCGATAAGAATTATCATTATAATTGCCCGGAAGATAAATCTGAAATTCAGCATCCAATCAAACTGGAGTTCAATATTCAGTGATTGCTGAAAAAACGGCAGCAGGTAATATACAAGCAACAGTGACACCGGAATAGTAATAATAATCATAAATATGGATTCACTGATAAACTGCAGGTAGATATGATGTTTTCCCGTACCAAATGCTTTTTTAACACCTATTTCCTTAGCTCTCAGAAGAAGCCTTCCGGTAGTGAGGTTAATAAAGTTAACACTGGATATAATTAGTATAAAAAGTGCCAGTGCAATAAAGATATATACATATACTATGTTGCTATAAGACTGCTGTCCGAAGTCCTGCTGGGAATAAAGAAAAATACGTTCGAACTTCTGCATCAGGTAATGTGTTTTTTCCTTCAGTTCTTCAGGATAATTAAGCTCTACCATTTTTTCGAGACTTTTTTCAAAGGCTTTATAATCAACGCCTATTGCTAGTTTTACAAATGTGAACACCGGAAGGTAAGATGATTCAACATTCCAGCTTTCCCAGAGCCAGTCAGGCATTTCATCGTGCTCAGCAGTAATAAGTGAGGCGTTGAAAATTGAATTATCCGGGAATTCTTTAAATATACCAGTTATGGTATAGTTCTTTTTAAGGTAATATCCGTTAACATCAAGTGTTTTGCCAACAGGATTTTCTTCTCCGAACATTCTTTCAGCCAGATCATCGGAAATAATAACAGAGAATGGCTTTTCAAGGACAGTTTCAGCGGTGCCGTTTAAAAGAGGGCAGTGAAACATTAGCAGAAACTCGGGATCAATTATATATACCAGTTCATTAAATCCGTTTTCTTTATCTTCTTTTGGGTTAACATATATGCCGTCACGCATTACCCTTGTTACTAGCTCAGCCTGGGGGTAATTAGCTTTAATTTCAGGACCTTCTATACCGTTTGTACCAAAGTAAATGTTGGTTCCGGCATCACCTTCGGTCTTTTTTATAACTTTATATATCCTGTCAGTATCTTTATGAAAATTGTCGAAGCTCAACGACTGGTTAACAAAAAGGAGTGCAATAATACACGCTGCAATGCCTATTGAGAAACTGATGATGTTCAGGATTGTATTTGTCCTGTTTTTAAGGATGTTTCTGAAAGCGAGAGTAATAAACTGACGTATCATACCTGAATATTTAATTATTGATAATTAACCTGCTAATATATTTTATTTTTTATTCCTGCCTTCCTGCCTGCAAATAAATAAGACGCTTATAGAAAGAGAATAGTTACTTCTCAGTAAAAAAAAATGTCAGAGCGAACATTTTATTTCTGCCCGTAATGTAAAACCAACGGTAAACTTAATATATAATTGCAAATAAAATAATAAATGCTATAATATGATTAGTATCAGATCTTCCAGCCAAATACTTCACTGGCTTTTTCATTTGCCGGTGATATTATAGTACCCTTTTCACCACTAACAATTTTTTCAAGGTCTTTTAACGATCCGATAGCAGCTTTTTTCCCTGTTATTTCAGCAAACCAGCATGCCGATATTACTTTGGGCAGCATAGATCCTGAAGCAAAATTTTCATTTTTCAGGTCTTCATAGGTCACATTTTTTAATGCTTTGGCTTCAGGTGTACCCCAGTATGTATATACGGCATCAGCATCGGTAGCCATAATATACATATCAGCATCCAGTTCCTTAGCCAGGAGGGCGCCTGCATGGTCTTTATCAATTACAACCTCTGCTCCTTCAAGTTTTCTATTGTTATCATATACAGTAGGAATTCCCCCGCCACCGGTGCAAATAACTATTGTTCCCTTTTCAAGAAGCCATTTTATCGGGCGCATCTGAAAGATTCTCTGTGGTATGGGTGAGGGTACTACTCTTCGCCATTTATTTCCTTCCTTTCTCATGATCCATTTCTTTTTCCTTACAAGCCTTTCCATCTCCTCTTCTTCAAATTCAGGCCCAATTGGTTTGGTAGGATTTTTAAATGCCGGATCGTTCCTGTCAACCTCCACCATAGTTAAAATGCTTGCCAGGGGTTGTTCAAAGGGCAGCAGGTTACCAAGCTCCTGTTCAATAAGGTAGCCGATCATACCTTCTGTCTGGGCACCAAGTATATCGAGAGGAAATGCCTCAGCAGCATTGTATTCTGATGCCTGAAGCGCTAGCAAACCTACCTGGGGCCCGTTGCCATGTGATATGACGAGTTCATGCTTTCTTGCCAGCGGCGCCAGGGCTTCAGCAGCAATACGCACATTAGCACGCTGATTTTCTGCCGTCATAGGCTCTCCTCTTCTGAGAAGGGCATTACCTCCAAGTGCAACAACAATTCTCATCTTCTTGTAGCTTTTTATTTCGTTGGTTTAAGATTAATTCCGGGACGATAAATAAAACCGGCGGGTATTTAACCCAAACAAAATATTTTGTTATCAAAAATACTAAAATTCCAGACAGAATATTCGGAGTAATCTTATTTATCAGCGTAATGATTACATGTGCTAATGTATAAATATTATAACAAATTTTCCGTTCAGGTTGTTAATTTACGTGAATGTATAATATATTTAATCTGATATATTTTTTAGTTATTTTAGCATGTCCGGGAAAAAAATTATTTTAACGGACGGAACTGCATCTGAAAATTTTAAATTAAAGCTTATGAAGACACTTGTTTCAGGTTTGATAATCCTCATAGTACCAGTATTTCTGTATACATGCGCCACATCTGATAAATATGGATATCCATTTCAGAATCCGGAATTATCCACAGGTGAACGAGTAGAGGATCTTGTTGGCAGAATGACAATAGAAGAAAAAGTAGCTCAAATGATGAATACAGCACCTTCAATTGAACGGCTTGGTATTCCTGAATACAACTGGTGGAATGAATGCCTGCACGGGGTTGCCAGGGCAGGGCTGGCTACTGTGTTTCCTCAGTCTGTAGCACTCGGAGCAACATGGGACGAAGAACTGATGTTCAGGGTCTCCACGGCCATCTCTGACGAAGCAAGGGCCAAGCATCATGATTTCCTCAGGAAGGACAAGCGTCTTATTTACCAGGGGCTGACTTTCTGGTCGCCAAATATAAATATCTTCAGGGATCCGAGATGGGGCAGAGGCCAGGAGACTTACGGGGAGGATCCTTTTCTCACAGGCAGGATGGGAGTGCAGTTTATAAAAGGTTTGCAGGGCGATGATCCTAAATACTATAAGACAATAGCTACCGTTAAGCACTTTGCTGTTCACAGCGGACCGGAACCTGACCGTCATACGTTTGATGCAAAGGCAACTGAAAGGGAATTCAGGGAGTTTTACCTCCCGCAGTTTGAAATGGGAATCAGGGAAGGCAAGGCTTATTCAGTGATGTGTGCCTACAACCGTTATGAAGGTGAGGCATGTTGCGGCAGTTACAGGATGATGAACGATATATTAAGAAATGAATGGGGCTTTGACGGATATATTGTATCTGATTGCGGAGCTATAGGTGATATTTACTTTAATCATAAGCTTGTTGCTGATGCAGCAGAAGCTTCTTCACTTGCAGTAAAAGCAGGATGCGATTTAAATTGCGGGACAGCTTATTTAAGTCTGATGGATGCTGTGAACAGGGGGCTCATATCTGAAGAAGAACTGGATAATGCTGTCAGGAGACTCTTCATTGCGAGGTTTAAGTTAGGTATGTTTGATCCTCCTGAAATGGTAAAATATAGCCGGATACCATATGATGTTGTAGACTGCAGTGAACATAAAGATCTGGCCCTCGAAGCTGCACGTAAGTCAATTGTCTTATTGAAAAACCAGGATAACATTCTGCCTTTAAGAAAAGATATTGGTACGATTGCTGTTATTGGTCCGAATGCCGATGAATGGTATATGATGCTGGGAAATTACAATGGCCTGCCTTCCGACCCGATAACTCCGTTGCGGGGCATAAGGAAGAAAGTATCAGGCTATTCGCAAGTTTTGTATGCCAGAGGTTGTGACCTGGCAGAAGAGTATCCTGTGTTTAGTAAAGTTCCTTCCGGTGCTTTGACTCATGAGATAAGCCTGAAAGGATTAAAAGCTGATTATTATGGGACGCATGACCATACAGGGCCGGTGCTTTTTTCAGAGGTTGTTGATACTCTGGATGCAGACTGGGGTGAATCATCACCGCGAAGTGATATTAACGATGATAACTTCGGTGTTATATGGAGCGGTGAGATTACCGCGGCAAAATCCGGAATTCATTATCTGGGATTCATCACAACATGTAAAACTGATTTATATTTTAATGACAGCCTTATAGTAAATACAACTTATCATTTCAGGGATGAATATAATGATCCCAGGTTAAAAAATTCGGGACCTCTTTATATGCAGGCCGGAAAGAAATACAGTGTAAGGCTGGAGGCAGGAGAGACCTATGGCGTTGCCGAAGTTGAACTTGTCTGGTCAGTGCCCCGTGATGATCAGGCCGGCAAACTGATGGGCGAAGCCATTGAGATTGCGAAAAAGGCAGATGCAGTCGTAATGTGTATGGGCCTGTCAGCCAGGCTCGAAGGAGAAGAGATGGATGTTGAAATTCAGGGCTTCCACAGGGGTGACAGGACAAGGCTGGATCTGCCGGATATACAGCAGATGCTCATAAAGGAAATACATGCACTCGGAAAACCTGTTATCCTTGTTTTGCTAAGCGGAAGCGCCATTGCAGTGAACTGGGAAGATGAACATCTGCCTGCCATACTTCAGCTATGGTACCCCGGCCAGGCCGGGGGACAGGCTCTTGCAGACGTTATTTTTGGCGACTATAACCCCGCAGGCAGACTGCCTGTTACGTTTTACCGTTCTGTTGATGATTTACCTCCCTTTGAACAATATCATCTTACAGGGCAAACCTATCAGTACTTTGAAGGTGAGCCACTTTATCCTTTCGGCTTTGGCTTGAGTTATACAACATTTGAATACAGCGACCTGAAAATGAAAAATGAGCATAAGGCAGGAAACCGGGTGGAAATTACGGTGACGGTTCAAAATACAGGTGATATTGACGGGGAGGAGGTAGTACAGGTATATGTGAAAAATCTGAATCCGCCGTTTCCTTCATCAAATATAAAGCTGAGAGAATTTAAAAGAATAAAACTGGGCGCAGGAGAAAGAAAAAATGTTAAATTTATTCTTCCGCCCGATGCTTTCTCTGTTATGAATGATCAAAATGAAACGGTGATCTTACCCGGCAGTTATGAGATATCAGTCGGAGGAGGACAACCCCGGACAGTTGCAGGAACATTGCAGGAAACGTTAATACTTGTTGAATAAAAACATTCTTTAATTGCTTTAATTTATAAGATCTATGTATAAAAAAATTTGTTCCCTGGTTGTATTTGCTGTAGTGATTATAATGTCTGACTTTGCTGTTGATGCTCAAACAGTGGCTCCGCCTTACGAGGTCGGATTATGGCAGGGTTTTCGAAACGCAGCAATAAGTTACACTTTTGATGACGGGACATCAAAACAATTTTCAGTAGCAATACCAATTTTTAATGAATTTAACTTTGATGCTACATTGTTTACTGTTACCGGCTGGGGTCCTAACTGGACTACTTTGCAGAATGCAGCATCACAGGGGCACGAAATCGCAAGCCATACGGTGACTCATCCTGATTTAAGCGAACGTACAGCTGAACAACAGGAAAATGAATTAAAGAATTCAAAAAATATAATAGACTCTGAGATATCAGGACAGGAATGTATAACACTGGCATATCCCTTTTGTGTTCCGGCTATAGATACATTATGCAGTAAATATTATATCGCAGCACGTCACTGTCAGGGTTATATTGAATCAAACACTCCGACTGACTTTTTAAATATAAGCTCCGTTATCTGCGGCGACCTGGGCGCGGTTAAAACAGCACAGCATTTTAAAAACAAAGCAGATAATGCATCCGCTGCTTCCGGCTGGTGTGTGTACCTGATACACGGTATTGACAACGATGGAGGGTATTCCCCTCTGTCATCAGACACTCTGCGTAAAAGCCTGGAATATCTAAGTTCGAAACAGGATGAATTCTGGGTATCGACATTTGTAAATGTAGTGCGGTATATCAGGGAACGAAATAGCGTATCAGTTGAAGAACTTAGTCTTGGTAGTGACTCAATTATTGTTCAGGTGACTGACACGCTGGAGGATGAAATTTATAATTTGCCGGTTTCAATACGCAGAATTTTGCCACCTGACTGGATTTCAGCAAGAGCCATGCAGAACGGACAGGAAATAGAAACAAAGACTGAAGTAGTTATGAATGACAGGTATATTATCTTTGATGCTGTACCAGATAATGGAGATGTAATACTTGTGAAAAGTGATGCCCTGGGAATATATAATGTCAAAGGAAATTCAAATGAAAGTGAAACAGAAGTGAATGCCTGGATTAACCATGATAATCTTATGTTCACTATACCCGGCAGATCGTTATTAAAACTCAAATGATGCTAACTCAAATCAGCTCCAAAATTAAGGCTGTATACGAACTCATATGCAGCCTTTTTCTTTTTAAATTGTCTTTACAGCTGTGGTGTTTCAGTAAATTTTAAACTGCCCTGTAACTTACTGCTTTATTTGTGCGTCATATAATAATTATGTATAATTTTATGTAAAGTATTAATAAGTATAAATAACCTTAAAAATAGCCAGTATGAAAAAAAAGATGTCTTTTTTACTTAAAACGGTAATTTCCTTTGTAATGTTAATAGCAATAACGGGATTCCCCGGATTTACACAAGGAAATGATAATCCATCGATAACGAAAACGTTCACCCTTGATGTGCCGGGAACACTTGAAGTAGTTACTTCAGGAGGAAAAATTAAAGTGGAAGGGCATGGTGGAAATATTGTTGAAGTTCAGGCATTTGTAAGGAAAAAAGGTAATCTTCTGTCATCTTCAGATCCTGTTCTGGCGGAACTACTGAAGGATCCCGGTTTCAGAATAGAAAAGAACGGTTCTGCAGTTACTGCGGTTACCAGGGATATTGATAACCAGAAGCTCTGGAATAATGTAAGTGTTTCGTTTTATGTGTTTGTACCTCACCAGATGTCATGCAATTTAAAAACGAGCGGAGGAGGCGTAGATGTATCAAAAGTAGAAGGAACGCAGGTGGTTAAAACAAGCGGTGGCAGAATAACAACCTCTGAAGTTACAGGTGATCTGGATGCGCATACCTCAGGCGGTGGCATTCATGTAACAAAACAGGATGGTAACATGCAGCTTCATACAAGTGGCGGAGGTATTACTGTAAAGGAGGCCAGGGGTAACATAATTGGACAAACCTCCGGTGGCCACATTACTCTTGAAAACATATCAGGTAATGTAGATGTGCATACTAGTGGTGGCGGTATAAATATAGACGGGTATGCTGAAAGTGTACAAGCCTCAACAAGCGGAGGAAGAATTGATGCCAAAATCGACGGATTGAGTGAGATGTTGCTTCTCAAGAGCAGCGGAGGGGGCATAAGTGCCGTTATACCATCCGGACTGGGTCTTGACCTTGACCTTAAAGCATCGAAAGTAAATGTTGATTTGGATAACTTTTCAGGTGATGCTGAAAAAGGAAAAATAACAGGACCTATGAATGGCGGGGGCATACCTGTGGAAATAAAAACTTCAGGAGGTAATATTGATTTGATATTCAGGTAAATCACGAAAAGAGGATAGAAAACAGAAAAGGGGACAGTTACATGGAAAGAGAACTGTCCCCCTTTTTATACTCTACTCTCTCCTATACTTACAGCATTCAGGAAGCTCGTTATAGACTTCATAGGGAGCTTTTTCCTTTTCAGTATCATGACCTGCTTTGGCTATCACTTTATGGATGTTGTGCAATTCAGCTTTCGCAGTGTTGAAAGAGATATTCAGCATTTTTGTTTCCTCACTCCATGTTGCTGAATTCACTCCGTCAATTGATAATGCGGCTTGTTCAATTCTTGATTTGCACATACTGCAATTACCTGCCACCCTGAAATCTTCATGTTGTATATTTGCCTCATGGTTCTGAATTAATGTGCGCACATCATTTTTATCATTGTAATCATTCTTGATGTCAGCTGACATTTTCATAGTACTATGGTCATGGCCTGAAGAGACTTTTATGCTTTCAGTCCTGTGAGGCAAATCGTCAGATGAAGGCGGATTCATCATGCTGGATTTACCTTCAAGCTGGGCTGCCGCATCAATCTTAAATACTCCATTAACAGCGATTTCTTCACCCTCGTTTAATCCGTCAGCAACAACATAGAAATTTCCAGCTTCCGGCCCCAGCAAAATCTCTCTGTATACGAATGATGGTATTTTCCTTTCGGGAACCTTAACATACACTATTGCACGTTTGCCTGTCCAGAGAATTGAAGATTTTGGAATCATCAGTTCGTCTGATTTTCCAGCTGTTTGGGAATGAAGAATTCCATTAACAAACATTTCCGGTTTCAGGTTAAAATCACGGTTTGGCATCTCAACTCTTACCTTTGCAACGCGAGTGCTTGCATCAATAAATGGATCGATATAAGTCACATATCCTTTGAATGTTTTGCCAGGGAGGGATTCAACGGTAAATTCGATATTATCGCCGGTTTTTATCCATGGAAGGTCACTCTCATATGCATCGAACATTATCCATACCTTTGCAAGGTCAATAACCTCAAATAAAGCTGTACCCTCCTTAACATAATCTCCTAAAGCTACATTTCTCCGGGTAACCGTTCCTGTCATTGATGATTGTATCTCAAAGTAGAGTATTGGCTCCATGTTATTCTCTATGGAATTAATCTGTTCATCTGCTAAATTCCAGAGTTTGAGTTTGCTTACCACAGCATTATAATATGATGGATTTGATTCCTTGAATCTTATTGCCTCCAGTAATTCTTTCTGTGCAGTAATAAGCTCGGGGGAATAAACCGTTGCCAGCTTCTGGCCTTTAACAACATTTTGTCCTGTGTAATTCACAAATAATTCTTCAATACGCCCTCCGAAGCGTGCTGTCAGTTCCGAGATATTACGCTCGTCAGGCTTTACTTTGCCGAGGAGACTCACTGATTTCTCAGGTATGCCCTTTTTAACTGTTATTGTTTGTATATCTGCCAGCTTAATGGCTGATTCACTCATAAAGATTTCGGCAGGAGAGACGTTCCCACCTTCCTGTTCCAGTGATGATAATGGAACCAGCTCCATTCCACATATAGGGCATAAACCCGGTTTGTCCCGTTTTACCTGCGGATGCATGGAACATGTCCATATTGTGGCCTGTTCTTGATGTTCAGCATGATTGTCTTTGTCCTGTTTTTTATTTCCTGAATTGTGGAAAAATATCCATCCAAGGATTAAGCCTGCAATTATTGCTATAGTTATAATCACAATGTCGCGTTTGTTTATTTTTGTTTTCATATTTTTATAATTCTAACTTCTATTTTCCGATTAAATGGTCAATAAATGCTATGGATGCCTGCTTATCAGCCCTGGCTTTTTCCAGCTCCAGGGAATAAGTTAGTACTTTCCTCTCCATACGCAGTAATTCTTCAAAATCAGTACTTGCAGTTGTGTATTCTGTTTCTAATATTCGCAATGCTTTTTCTGCCAGAACTGTTTGTTTGCTGAAAAGCGCAATACGCCTGTTAGCATCACTATATTCCCTGTGAGTCATTTCAAAAATTGTCTCAAGGAAATTTATCATGTCAGTCTTCTTTTCCTCGCTTGCCTGCTGTAAATACACCGCTTCCTTAATCATTGCGTTATATTTGTTGCGGTATAGAGGAATTGTTATTCCGGTATTTGGAAATACTATGGCATCATTTCCGTTA
>CAZFHF010000042.1:0-15218 GCA_964518655.1 uncultured Bacteroidales bacterium
CCTCATTTACTGGTTGCGGGTGCTACGTGACAAGGTAAATCAGTAGGTTTAAATGCAATTATTGCTTCACTGCTATTTAAAAAACATCCTTCGCAATTAAAACTCGTACTTATCGATCCCAAAAAGGTTGAGCTTACATTATACTCAAAAATTGAAAAGCATTATCTTGCTAAAATACCTGATTCTGAAGAGCCTATAATAAATGATACACAAAAGGTAATTTATACTCTCAATTCCCTAACAATTGAAATGGATCAGAGATATGATCTTTTGAAAAAAGCTCAGGTGAGAAATATTAAGGAATACAATCATAAATTTATTAAACGTCAGCTCAACCCGGAAAAAGGACACAGATATATGCCATATCTGGTTGTAATAATTGATGAGTTCGCAGACCTTATAATGATTTCCGGCAAGGAGGTTGAGACTCCCCTGGCCAGACTTGCCCAGCTTGCGCGGGCAGTGGGAATTCATCTTGTAATAGCTACCCAGAGGCCTACTACAAATATTATTACGGGAATCATTAAGGCAAATTTCCCGGCCAGAATGGCTTTCAGAGTAACTTCCATGATTGACTCAAGAACCATTATTGATTGCCCCGGAGCTAACCAGCTGGTTGGTAAGGGTGATATGCTATTTGCCCAGGGCAGTAATATCATAAGACTGCAATGTGCATTTATTGACATTCCGGAGATTGATAAAATAACAGATTATATAAGCAAGCAACAGGGATTTCCTTCAGCAATGTGTTTACCTGAATACACTGAAGAAGGCGGAGGTGAAATAACTGAAGTTGATTTATCAAAGCGTGATGGTCTGTTTGAGGAGGCAGCCAGACTTGTGGTTATACATCAGCAAGGATCAACATCACTGATACAGAGAAAATTCTCAATCGGATATAACCGCGCCGGCAGAATAATTGACCAGCTTGAAGCAGCAGGTATTGTAGGCCCTTTTGAGGGAAGCAAGGCAAGACAAGTATTTTTTGCAGATGAATATTCCCTGGAACACTTTTTAAACTCACTGGACAATAAATAACCAAACAATGATCAAGCATAGTTACATTTTATGTGTGCTGCTAATAGCAAATCAATCCTTTTGCCAGCAAGATCCCGCTGCCCGTGAAATACTTGAAAGAGTTGCTGAAAAAACAAAATCATATAAATCAATTAAGGCCAATTTTGAATTAATAATAGAAGACAGGAAGGAAAACACTCAAACAGTAAGCACCGGCCGCCTTATTCTAAAAGGTGACAAATACAGGATTGAATATATGGGCTCAATAGTATATTTTGACGGAAAAACAGTATGGACTTATACGGAAGAGATTGAAGAAGTTGTAATTACAGAGCCAGATAGCACAGACGATAGCTTTTTGAGTAATCCCGCACAGATATTTTACTTGTATAACCGTGATTTTAAATACAGATATATTGGAGAAACAGTGATCAATGAGAGAAAAATGCATGAAATAGATTTATATCCCAAAAACCTGGATCAACCCTATTCAAGTTTTAAAATATTTACTGATAACGAAAAAGATATAATTGCATCTTTAAAAATAAGGGGCAAGGATGGTGTAGATTATATTGTGTATGTCAGGGATTATATTACGGATGATGACGTGGATGACTCCGTATTTACTTTTGATGGGTCAAAACATAAGAAAGCAGAAATAATCGATCTACGGGGTTACTAAGTATATAAATTCTGCAGCTTACTACTTGGGATATACTATCCTTGCGTGATAAATATTAGCCAGCTTTCTTTTAAATACTTCTTTAATCGTTGATATATCTTTAAATGTAATATTGGCATTATTAAACTGTTCATTCATCTGCTGGGTGTCAATAATATTATCTACCAGTTTGTCCATTGTTTTTTCAGTAATCGACTTAATGCTTCTTGAAGCAGCCTCAACAGCATCAGCCATCATTAAAACTGCAGTTTCTTTTGAAAACGGCCTGGGCCCGGGGTAAGAAAACTTTTTGACATCAACATCCTCCTCAGGATATTTTTTAACAAACGAGCGATAAAAGTACTGCACAGTTGTTGTTCCATGATGGGTTCTGATGAATTCTATTATAGCCTGCGGCAAAACGTGCTTCCTTGCAATTTCTACTCCTTTTTCCACATGACCAATAATCAGGTTTGCACTTTCCTCAAACTCAAGATCATCATGAGGATTAACATCAGACGTTTGATTTTCAATATAATATATCGGATTATCCATCTTCCCTATATCATGGTATAAAGCACCGGTCCTTACCAGAAGCGGATTACCGCCGATCTTAATAATTGCCTCCTCCGATAAGTTGGCAACCTGTAAAGAATGTTGAAATGTGGCCGGAGCAGTTTCGGCTAATTTTCTTAATAAGGGTTGATTTGTATCTGATAATTCAAACAAAGTAGCATCTGAAAGAAATCCAAATGTTTTTTCAAAAACAAAAATTAAAGGATATGCAATAAGAATAAGCAATCCGTTTATTCCAAATAAAACGAAAGTTGTCCATACCTCGGTCCTTATGCTTGTTATATTTCCTTCCTGTACAATAGTGATTCCAAGGTAAAGCATGCAATAGGTTATTATAACAAGTATTGCAGATACAACAAGCTTTGACCTCCTGTACAGGTTAGTGAGACTGAAAATGGCAACCATTCCGGCGATGGCATTAAGAAAAACAAATTCAAAACTGTTGGGTGCAAAAAAACCAATTAATAATATTGCCATAAAATGTATGAACAAAGCCAGGCGTTCATCATAAAAAGTCCTGAGAATAATAGGAAGAATAGCAAAGGGGACAACATATAAATTCACCCTTTCAAGTCTTACGGTAACACTGGCAACAAATACCATTATCAGAAACAACAGCAGTATAAATCCGCTTCGAACACTATCACTTAAAACCTCCCGCCTGAAATTATATAAAAACAAAAATATTACCAGCATTGAAACGAATACAAGAATGAACTTACCAAGCTTGATTATCTGACTAGCAACAAAACCCATTTGTTGCTCATATTCAATTTTCAGTGATTCCAATATCCTGAATTTTTCATTTGTGACAATTTCTCCACTGGAAATTATTAACTGTCCCCTTTGGATCATTCCGTATGTTAGTGAAATTTTCTGTACAAGTTCATTTTGCATTTGTCTCGACTTGTCTTCATTATAATTCACATTGACCTCGATATAAGAACTAAGATCAAACTGCCTGAAAAAATCCTGATAGCGCTTAATATAATATGTATTGTTCTTTGATAAATTATCATTAAGTTCAGCCCTCAGGTATTCATAGGCTGATTTAGGAGTATAAATATCTCCGATCTCGGATTCTTCGGCAATATTACCCTTAACAACTAAAACTGAGACTATGTTACTGCCAAACTTGGCTTCCAAATCACCGGTTTCAATTATTCCTTTTAAATAAATCTTCTGCAATTGATGAGAAATAAAATCACGGTATTCTTCTCCTAATTTTCTCAAATTACTATATCTGGGATCATCAAGATATACTTTTTCATTCTCAATTTTAAATTCATTCAGCGTGTACTCAGTCCATTTTTTTATAAAAGTATTTTCAAATTTCTCCAGCTGGGTGGGAATTATGTAAGCATCAAATGTAAAGTAAGGCTTAAAAAACCTCATTACAGAATCTCTTTCTTCAGCTAGTTCAGGTTCTGTTTTGTAAATAGGAAAATCAAAAGGAGCTTTCAAGTCCTTGTGCCTCCAAATACCCATCTTTTGAAATTCATATCTGAACTTGCCCTGTCTTGGAAATAAGTATACTATTATTAAAGAACTTATTATAAAAAGGAAACTGACAGTAATCAATTTTATATTAACTCTTACATAAGTAAAAAACTTATTCATTGAACTGATATTTAATTTATATTTATATAAAATTATCTTATCTTCAATCTGCTAATAACATTCTTTTATTTATACAGGAAAGAAGATAACGTTATACAAAATAAACAAAAATTTAAGCTTATTAGACTTATAAACATTAAATAATTATATAAGTTCGCCGGAACCATGCTTATATTGATTCTAATATATCATAATTTGCCTTTTTCTTGTATAAAATCATTTTTTAAAACTCGCGTTAATACTCATTTACTTTAAATGAAAAATATATATTCCTTTTTTTCCTGCTGTATAATCTGCATCGTATTACTTGTTTTCAGGATTCAATCAACAGATTATAAAATAAATACTTCTTTAAGAATAACCACATGGGATGCATTAGGTTATTATATGTACCTGCCGGGAATTTTCATATATCATGATGTAACTCAATTAGACTGGTTTTTAAATATTGACAGGGAATATGGTTTATCCGGAGGTCAGATGTACCAGGTAAGAAAACACAAAAATGGAAATTATGTATTTAAATATTTATGTGGAGTAGCAATTATGCAAAGCCCGTTCTTTTTGTCAGGGCACTGGATAGCCAAACATACAGAATTCAAGGCCGATGGATTTTCAGCTCCATATCAGTATGCAGTAGCCGTGAGTGTTTTATTCTATTGCATGCTTTCTCTTTTTCTTTTACGAAGAATATTACTTTATTATTTTAGCGATATAACTTCAGCTCTGACATTACTTTTCATAGCACTGGCGACAAACTTCATCCATTATGTGGCAGTAGACAGCGGATTAAGTCATGGATTTATATTCCCGTTATATGTTTTTGTTCTTTATACTACTATTAAATGGCATGAGAATCCATCAATAAAATGGGCTTCACTTACCGGATTAATTATCGGACTTGCCACTATTAGCAGACCAACAGAAGCCATCATGCTGTTCATCCCATTACTATGGAACACACATACAAAAGAACAGTCAAAGATAAAATGGGCTTTAGTCAAAAAATATAAAAGGCACATATATTACACGATATTGTTTGGTTTTATTGGAGTATTACCGCAGCTTATTTACTGGAAAATAGCAACAGGTTCATTCGTATTTGATGTTGGAAGCAAATGGGATTTTTTAACACCCCATCTGCGGGTACTTTTCGGATGGGAAAAAGGATGGTTTATATATACACCTATTACTGTTTTTTTTATTGCAGGTTTCTTCTTTATGGGAAAATTTCCTTTTAAAAAATCTGTTATTACATTCTGCCTTTTGAATGTATATATTATTATAGCATGGCATAAATGGAGGTATGGAGGCAGTTATTCATGCAGGGCACTAATGCAAAGTTACCCTGTTTTTGCACTGTCAATGGCATGTTTTATCCATTATATAAGACTGAAAAAGTGGCGTTTTCTGTTTTATGCGCTAGGATTTTATCTTGTATTTGTCAACTGTTTTCAAACCTTGCAGGTCAGCAGAAAGATCATCCATTATGATCATATGAATAGAAAATATTATGGCAGGATATATTTAAACTTAAAACCCGGACCACTTGATATAAGTTTGCTTGATACAGATGAAATATTAAAAAAAGAAACATCATACAAAAAAAAGATTATTGCAATTATTGACAGCAGTATTGTTATAAAAAAATCACCTGATTCAAGTGCATTATTGATTAATACGACAATAAGTCAAAATATATCAAATGATATGCAATTAGACTCATGGATTAAGATTGAATCAAAAATACAGGTTTCAAAAGGAATATGGGAAAGTTATTTAAATTCACAATTACAAACCGATGATTACATCAAACATAATAAAATAAGATTGCATAGTCCGATCAGAAAATCGGGAGAAACTAATGAATATGCTTATTACGTAAAAATACCTGAAAATTTTAATGAGGGTTCCTTAAAGTTGTTCATAACTTCTACCAGCGAATTTGAGGGTGTGATGAGATATTTAAAAATAACATACTTAAACAAAGAAAAATAACAGCTCAAAAAAAATTTGTTTTATTGTTGCACAAAAGTTCATATACTGCCAAAAGGTAAATGAAAATTGCCTGTTTATGGTCAGATTTGTGTCACAGCTTTTTATTATCTTGCATAATTATGTTACGCTAGTTCCTGGTTGTAAATAAATCAGTAAACGTAATTTAATATATTAGGAAAACAGTAATTATGAAATTCGGAATCGCTCTGTTAAGTATTATACCGGTCAGAAAAGAAGATGACGAAAGAAGTGAGATGAAAAGCCAGCTGCTTTTTGGGGAGCATTATAAAATTTTAAATATAAAATCAGGCTGGGCTTTGATTGAAACCTGTTTTGACAATTACAGGGGATGGATAGATGAGGCAATGATTACAGAAATTAAACCGGAAACATATAAACTACTGTCTCTTGGCAAATCAGTTGTTATAAACCGGAAAATAGTGCATCTGATATTAGAAGATAAGTCTATCCAGCAAATTGTTGCAGGAAGCACTATTCCTTTTTTTAAAAAAACATCTGACCTGTTTACTGTTGAAGGCAGGACCTTCAGAATGGCGGAAGAACCGAATCCTCCCGGGATTATTTCCATTCGCAGGGAGATATCAGATACTTCTTTACTGTATCTCAATTCACCTTATCTGTGGGGCGGACGCACTCCATTCGGTATTGATTGTTCAGGTTTTACGCAAATAGTATATAAAATATGCGGAATAAAGCTGCCCAGGGATGCAAAACAGCAGTCTGAATGCGGTAAAATCGTCAGAAAGCTGAAAGAATATGAAACAGGGGATCTCGCATTTTTCCGGAAAGGTCAGGCAAATGAGATTTCACATACAGGCATATTGCTGGATAATAATATGATTATCCATTCATCAGGAAAAGCAAGGATTGACAGGATCGATGAAAAGGGAATATTTAATGATGAAATAAAAAGTTACAGCCATCAGCTTGTAACAATACAGAATGTTATTGATCAGTGATAATTGATATTTTATTTCAGGACAATCTCATCCAGACTTCGTTTGGGCACATGATGCACGTTATTTTCATCTCTCCAGTAAACGATACTACCGGTATCGTCCACATCTTCCAGGACAACATGCTCTTTAGGTTTCCCTAATGCAATTACAAGCGGTATCTGGTATCTTTCAGTAATTTTAAGACTTTTTCTCAATCCTTTTCTGTCAATAGAGCCGAACATGCAGCCTCCCAATCCCTTTTCAGTCGCACCAAGCATAATACTTTGCGCAGCAATACCTACATCAACATCGATGGTTGGATGTATTTCAGTATCTCCCAGAATAATAATATACCCGGAAGGCCTTTCTCCTTCTTCGGGCCCGTCCCAGTCTTTATAATAATAAGCCCATTTAAGGTACTTATAGATCATTGCATTTTTATCTGTATCAACTGACAGCATGAATTTTAATCCCTGGATATTACCGCTTGAGGCTGACAGCCTTGCAAAATTCACGAGTTCTTTGAGTATTTCAATGTCCAGTTTGTGATCCTGCCAGAACCTGCGATAGCTTCTGTTTTTTCTTATCAGATCAATAAATTTCATACTATTTTTGTATTTGATTTAACCAAATATAATTCTTTTTTGTTTACTATAATTAAGTATATTTATTATGCGAAAATTGAGGTTATCAATCCCGTCTTTCAGCGAAGACAAGATAAGTAAAGAGGGATTACACATAGCGAACAATATATAAATAAAAAAGTAAATAAATGGGCTTATTTAAATCTATGGACATACAGGGAGATAATAAAAAAGAAAACAAATCTGAAAGAGAATCAGAGAAGGTCAGATGCTTAATCATCGGTTCAGGGCCTGCGGGTTACACAGCTGCAATATATGCTGCCAGGGCAAATCTCAATCCGGTTCTATATGAAGGATTACAACCCGGGGGTCAATTAACGACTACTACTGAAGTTGAAAACTTTCCCGGATATCCTGACGGTGTATCCGGACCAAAGATGATGGAAGATCTGAAAAAGCAGGCAGTGAGATTTGGAGCTGACTGCAGGTTTGGACTTGCTACAGGTGTTGATTTATCATCGGTCCCTTATAAAACAGTTATTGATAGTGATCATATTATATATTCTGACACTGTAATTATTGCCACCGGTGCAACTGCCAGATACCTTGGTTTGGAGTCAGAAAAAAGCTTTATGGGTTCAGGAGTCTCGGCCTGTGCCACCTGCGACGGATTTTTTTATAAAGGAAAGGATGTTGCAGTTGTCGGAGGCGGGGATTCGGCATGTGAAGAAGCATTGTACCTTGCCGGTCTTTGCAATAAAGTGTATATGATCATCAGGAAAAATTATTTACGTGCTTCAAAAATTATGCAGGAAAGAATAATGAAGACCAGCAATATTGAAGTGCTTTTTGAAAGAAACACCAAAGAACTGCGTGGTAAAGACACTTTAGAGGAAGCAGTTTTGATATATAAGATGGGGAAGCCTGATGAAGCTGAAGAGATAATTAAGATCAGCGGCTTTTTCCTGGCTATAGGACATACTCCAAACTCTCAAATCTTCAAAGATTATATTGATACTGATGATACAGGTTATATTAAAATAATTCCCGGAACATCAAAGACCAGTATTCCCGGGGTATTTGCCTGCGGTGATATACAGGATCCGATATACAGACAAGCAGTGACAGCTGCCGGTTCAGGCTGCCAGGCAGCTATAGATGCTGAAAGATATTTATCTGAAAAAAGCCTTTAACCTTACTTAAGGAAGGATGCCACCCTGTCTGATTTATATTTCCCTGCTACAAGGTTCTCATATACTATTCCAAAGGCCTTAATGGTATATTCAACATCTTCAAGAGTATGAACCGCAGTAGGTATTATTCTTAACATTATCACATCCTTAGGTACAACAGGATAAAGCACTATAGAACAGAACACTTTATAATTTTCCCTCAGATCAACGACCATATTGCTTGCTTCGGCAACCGACCCGGATAAGAAAACAGGTGTTACCGGAGATTCGGAATTACCAAGGTTAAAACCCTTTTCCTTCAATCCATTCTGCAGAGCATTAACTATCTTCCACAGATTTTCTCTAAGTTCGGGTTGAGTTCTTAACAATTCCAGACGTTTGATGGCTCCTATAACCATTGGCATAGGCAAAGCCTTGGCAAAAACCTGTGAGCGCATGTTATATCTCAGATAATTAATCACTGTTTCCTCACCTGACACGAATGCACCTATCCCTGCCATTGATTTCGCAAAAGTTGAAAAATATAAATCAACTTTATCCTGAACTCCGAAATGTTCGCTGGTGCCGGCTCCGGTTTTACCCATGGTTCCGAATCCATGAGCATCATCTATAAATAGCCGGAAGTTAAATTTTTCCTTTAATGCAACAATTTTATCAAGCTTTGCCAAATCACCTGCCATACCATATACTCCTTCAGTCACTACCAGTATTCCACCGCCGGTCTCATTAACAATTTTAGTAGCTCTTTCCAGCTGTTTTTCACAACTGGCTATATCGTTATGCGGAAACATGAATCTTTTACCGAGATGCAGTCTTACACCGTCAAAAATACATGCATGAGCTTCCGAATCATAAACTACAACATCATTCCTTCTTAACAAAGAATCAATAATTGAAAAGACACCCTGGTAACCGTAGTTAAGTAAAAATGTATCTTCTTTGCCAACAAACTCTGAGAGCTGGTTTTCCAGTTCTTCATGTTTGCTTGTCTGACCTGTTAATAATCTGGATCCCATGGGATAAGCCAGTCCGTATTCTTTAGCAGCATCGGCATCAGCCTTTCTTACTTCAGGATGGTTTGCCAGCCCGATGTAGTTATTTAAACTCCATACAATAACTTCCTTGCCTCTGAATTTCATATGTGGTCCCAGTTCGCCTTCCAGTTTAGGGAATATAAAATAACCATGTCCAACCTGCTGGTACTGTCCAAGAGGTCCTTTGTCCTTATAAATCTTATCAAATATATCCACAGCTTGTAGTTTTAAGGGTAAATAAATTTGAGCACAAAAATAATTTATTTTAAAAACAAGACAAATTTTAAAAATCATTCCTGTTAATAAATATTAAAAATAAATACTTATATCTCCCGTTACATATTAAATGTTTAACAATTTGTATTTTATTTAAAGAAAAATTGTAATTTTGCGCGATATTTAAAAAATGGGAAAAAACAATCTGATTATCATATTATTTGCTCTTTTTATTTTTTCGTGTTCAGGGTATGAAAGATTATTAAAGAGCAGTGATTATGAGTTAAAATATAAGAAGGCATTTGAGTATTACGAGAAAGAAGATTATGTGAGGGCTTCCACTTTGTTTGATCAGATAGTTTCTGTATTCCGGGGGACTAATAAAGCTGATTCGGTTTATTATTATCAGGCTATGAGCTATTATAATCAGAATGATTACATTTTAGCCGGACATTATTTTGAAAACTTTGTAAGAACATTTGGCAACAGTGATTTCACTGAAGAAGCAAGCTTTAACAGGGCATATTGTTATTATCTGACCTCCCCCAGAAGCAGTCTGGATCAGACAAATACAGTACAAGCGATTCAGTCATTTCAATTGTTTCTGATACGATATCCGAATAATGAAAGAGCACAGGAATGCCGTGATCTGATAAATGAGTTAAAGGAGAAGCTGGTTGAGAAGTCTTATATGAGCGCCAGATTATATTTTGATCTGGAAGATTATAAAGCTTCAATTGTAGCGCTGAATTCAAGCCTTATTGAATATCCTGAAAGTAAGTTCAGGGAAGAAATTATGTTTTTAATACTCAAATCAAGTTATTTACTGGCTTATAACAGTGTTGAAAAAAAGCAAAAAGAAAGATACCAGGCAACTGTGGATGAATATTATTCCTTTTTGGCAGAATTTCCTGATAGTAAGTATATAAAAGAAGCAGATAAAATATTTGAGAATTCGGCAAAAGAATTGGATATCGATGCAGAAATATTAAATGTAGATACAGATAAAAAAATATTAATAGATGGATTATAAAAAATCAAAAGCACCAACAACAACAATAACCAGGGATTTAGACAAGCTGGAAAAGAATACAGGAAACATTTATGAAACTGTAATGATCTGTGCGAAAAGAGCAAACCAGATTGGAATGGTTATTAAGGAGGAATTAAACCGTAAACTCGAGGAGTTTGCATATTATACTGACAATCTTGAAGAAGTGTTTGAAAATCGTGAACAAATTGAGATCTCGAGATTTTATGAACGTATGCCAAAGCAAACACTTATTGCTCTCGATGAATATGAAAGTGAGAAAGTTTATATTAGAGTAGCGGAAAAAGATAGTCCTGATGCTTAATGGGAAAAAAATAATTCTCGGAGTAACCGGGAGTATAGCTGCCTATAAATCTGCAATACTTATCCGGTTATTAGTTAAAGAAAAGGCTGAAATAAAGGTTATTATGACCAGGCTTGCCAGAGAATTCATTTCACCTTTGACCCTGGCAACATTATCAAAGAATCCTATACTGGTCGATTTCTTTAATCCTGAGAACGGCGAGTGGAACAATCACGTTAAGCTGGGTTTATGGGCAGATGCCATGTTAATTGCCCCGGCCACAGCAAACACGATGGCAAAGATGGCTAATGGAATTGCTGATAATTTGTTACTTACAACATATCTCTCGGCAAAATGCCCTGTGTTCATTGCACCTGCTATGGATACAGATATGTATAACCACCCTGCAACAAAGGCAAATATACAAACCCTGAAAAAGAACGGCAATATTGTGCTTCAGGCTGCTTCAGGAGATCTGGCCAGCGGACTTGAAGGTGAAGGCAGGTTGCAGGAACCTGAAACCATAGTGAAAGAGCTAAAAATTTACTTTAAAAGTAATTCTTCAAAAAAAAAACTTCAGGATAAATTAATAAACCGGAGAATATTAATTACTGCAGGGCCTACACAGGAGCCCCTGGACCCGGTTCGATATGTCAGCAACTATTCATCAGGGAAAATGGGTTACCATATAGCAGAGGAGCTTGCCAATATTGGTGCTAAAGTAACCTTAATAAGCGGTCCTACAGCCATTACATTAAATCATCCTAACATTGAAATAATTAATGTTACTACTGCTGATGAGATGTACCGGCAGAGCAAAAACAGGTATAAAAATGCTGACGGCGCATTACTAGTGGCAGCAGTATCTGATTATAAACCAAAAAAAGTATCTGGCAAAAAAATCAAAAGCAGCAATAATAATTTTCTGATGGAGTTTGAAAAGACAGTAGATATCGCGCAGGAACTTGGAGAAATTAAAAATAAAAGCCAGTTTCTGGCGGGTTTTGCACTGGAAAGTGAAAATGAAATAGAGAACGCACGCAATAAAATGGTGCAAAAAAATTTCGATTTCATTGTATTGAATTCACTTCGTGATGTAGGAGCAGGTTTCCAGCATGAAACCAATAAAATTTCCATCCTGGACAAGAACAATAATAAGACTGATTTTCAGTTAAAATCCAAAAAGGAAGTTGCAATAGATATTATTAACAAAATCGCTGAAATAATATAAACAACTATGATAAAATTATTCCCGGTAATCCTGGTATTATTCTTCAACCTTAAAATATTCCCGCAGGAGCTTAACTGCAATGTCCAATTGGTTACACAGCAGATTCAGGGAACCAACAAACAGGTTTTTCAAACACTTCAGGGAGCTATTTACGAGTTTATGAATAATACATCATGGACAAATCATTTATATGATGTCGATGAAAGGATAGAATGTAATATGCTGTTTAACCTGCAGGAACAGATTGGTGACGACCAGTTTAGGGGAACCTTGCAGATTCAGGTCCGCAGGCCTGTCTTTAACAGCTCGTTAAATACGGTATTATTCAATTTTGTAGATAATGACCTGCAATTCGAATATGTTGAATACCAGCCGCTGGAATTCAGTGAAACTTCATATATTTCCGGCTTGACGTCTATTCTGGCATACTACGCTTATATTATTCTGGGTTTGGATTATGATTCATTTTCCTATGAAGGAGGTACAGAATATTTTGAGAAAGCTGAAAAAATTGTAAACAATGCCCAGAATGCAAAGGAAAAAGGATGGAAATCCGTTGAAAGTTCAAGCCGGAAAAACAGATACTGGCTGATAAATAACATATTGAATGAGGATTTTAGTCCTGTGAGGGAATTTATTTACAGGTATCACCGGCACGGACTTGATATGATGTATGAAAAAATGAACGAAGCAAGGGCTGAAATTGCCGAAGACCTGAAACTACTGCAAAAGGTATACAGAGAGAAACCGGATCCCTTCATGTATTTTTTACAGGTTGTTTTTGATGCAAAATCAGATGAATTTGTAAATATTTTCAAAGAATCCTTCCAGGAAGAAAAAAGCCGGGTTTTTGCCCTGTTGAATGAGATAGATCCTGCCAATGCTAATAAGTATGAGAAGATAATCGGACAGTAGAGTTCTATTGTTAAATTGTTTACCCTGTGAAATCCCGCAAAGCGGGAAAATCTCCGATTTTATTTCACAGGGTGAATTGCTAAATTCCAAATCTCAAATATAGTTTGGTATATATCCCCATTTTTGTATATTTATTGTAATAAAACTTGGTATATACACTAGCACCAATGCATATTTACTAAACAATAGAAATAATGATCATATGAGAGTTGAAATTATCTTCATAATTGTAGGCATATTTATAGCAGTAGTTGGATTAATAATAAAATACTTCAGATTATATAGCCTAATTGGTGGATATAATACAATGACAAATGATGAAAAAGTAAATTTCGATATAAAGAAATTTGCTTTATTAATGAGAAATGCATTAATAACAATTGGTATACTAATTGTTATTAGCTCATTAATAAGTATTTGGCTAAATATTGAGTGGTTAAGTCCAATCGTTTCAATTATATCTGTTTTTGTTGGTGTTATATATTTAAATATTCAAGGAGCCAGGATCAAGCAAAAAAAATAAAAAGATTAAAATACGATTTCACTGCTGCTAAAACGGTGTAATACCGTATGCCTGCCAATGTTATTTGATATACGATTTTTATTATTTAACTTGTGTTTGGTTTTATAGTGGTAAAGCAATAAAAAATGCCGGCACGACGGCATACACCGGTCCCGTTAAGAGTAATTTAAATTGGAAATTTATGTTGAAAAAGGATGCAATTATAGGTAAGCTAAATAAAATCGAGTATTATTATTTTTACTTTTTTTTAGTTATAAATCTATTGCCAATTCTAGTATTTAAGTTCTTTCTAACAGTTGATGGACCTGCACACTTATATAATTCAAGGTTAATAATTGAACTATACGGGCAGAATAACCTTTTAAATAACTATTTAATATTTAATAAAATTGCGCCAAACTGTTTAGGACATACTATTTTAGCTATTTTTCTATTGAAATTCCCAGCATATATTGCGGAAAAATGTCTGTTACTCATATATTTTATTGGATTCCCAATTAGCTTCAGAGCACTTATTAGAACACAGCCATACTTTAATAGAACTTTAATTTATTTTGTATTCCCTTTCACATATTCTTTCTTACTTTTTTATGGCTTTTATAATTTTCATATTGGTTTGATTTTTTTCTTCTGGGCTTTATATTTATGGGTAAAGTATAATAATGAATTCACCATTAAACGCACACTGTTTCTTTTGATTATAACCACCTTAATGTGCTTATCGCATTTGTTTGTTTTTGCCGTTTTTATCTTTGTTGCAGCAATATTAAACACTAAAGAATTAATATTGTTTTTTAATTCCAATAGGACAATAAGGTTACAATTTTTAAAAACATTAATTCATAAGTTTCTCTCCATTTCAATTGGATTATTAATAATGATAAAATACATTTTGGCTAATGATATAAATAATACAACAGCCACATTTATTAAAATGTCCAGTTTATTAAAATGGATAATGCAAATTCAACCTGCAAAAGGTATACGCTATGCCAAAGAAGATATTTTTACTAAATGGATTTTTATTTCGTTTATACTCATAATATCGTACTTATTATTTGTTAAAATTAAAAAGTTTATTTTTGCTAAAAGAAAAGAGCCTTTTTGGACAATTCGCAAAACTGAAATTAATTTTTGGTTATTAATAAGTAGCGTTTTTCTTGTTGGCTTTTTCATAATTCCTGATAGTACAAGAGGTGCATTTGGATTCGTATCCTCAAGAATTTTATTGTTCTTTTTTCTTTTTTTAATTATTTGGTTATCAACGATTAAAATTCCAATATGGCTCAATATTCTTGTGTTTATAATAATTAATTATGTGAATATAGCACTCTTAAATATTTACTATAATTCGACC
>CAZFHF010000043.1:0-5260 GCA_964518655.1 uncultured Bacteroidales bacterium
CTTAAAGGGGCAGGGAAGAATAACCGAAATAAATATTGCTGAAACACTTAAAGAAGTGCGCAGGGCTCTTCTTGATGCGGATGTTAACTATAAGATTGCCAAAAACTTTACTGACAGGGTAAAACAGCTGGCCCTTGGTCAGCAGATCCTCACTTCAGTTAAGCCCGGTCAGATGATGGTAAAAATTGTTCATGACGAGCTTATTAAGTTAATGGGAGGAACCAATGAAGATATAAACATTAAAGGTAATCCTTCTGTGGTTCTGATAGCTGGCCTTCAGGGTTCAGGTAAAACAACCTTTGCAGGAAAGCTTGCCAGGCATTTGGCTGGCAAGAGAGGTAAAACACCCCTGCTGGTTGCAGGTGACGTATATCGTCCTGCTGCTATTGAGCAGCTTAAAGTTCTCGGAGAGCAGATTAATATACCTGTTTATACAGAAGAAGGTAACAAGGAGCCTGTTAAAATTTGCAAAGCAGCTATTAAGGAAGCAAAAAAAATGGGTTATGATCTTGTGATAATTGATACTGCAGGACGTTTAGCAATAGATGAAGATATGATGATTGAGATCAAATCCATTAAGGATGCCGTTACACCTCATGAAATATTATTTGTTGTTGATTCAATGACTGGCCAGGATGCAGTAAATACTGCCAGGGAATTTAATGACAGGCTGGATTTTAATGGCGTTGTTCTGACAAAGCTTGACGGTGACACACGCGGCGGAGCAGCATTGTCCATACGTGAAGAGGTAAATAAGCCAATCAAATATATCAGTGCAGGTGAAAAGCTTGATGCTATAGAGTTATTCCATCCCCAGCGTATGGCAGACCGCATACTTGGCATGGGTGATATTGTATCCCTTGTTGAAAAAGCACAGGAGCAGTTCGACGTCGACGAAGCCAGGAAACTTAAGAAAAAAATTGTCAGGAATCAGTTCAACTTCAACGACTTTATACAGCAAATACAGCAGATCAAGAAAATGGGAAATGTTAAAGACCTTGCTGGCATGATACCCGGGGTGGGGAAGGCAATGAAAAATCTTGATATTGACGATGATGCCTTTAAGAGTATTGAAGCAATAATATTTTCAATGACTCCGCAGGAACGGGAAAATCCTTCAATATTAAACGGATCAAGAAGAAAAAGAATAGCTTCAGGCAGCGGAACAACAGTCCCTGATGTAAACAGACTGCTAAAACAATTTGATGATACACGAAAGATGATGAAGATGATGTCAGGAGGAAAAAATCTGATGCGCATGATGGGCAACATGCCCAATATGAGAAACAAAACATAAAGCTGAAAATTATGTTAAATTTTTAAATCATAAATAATGGAATTAATAGACGGGAAAAGAATATCCAGTGAAATTAAGGAGGAAATGGCCGGAGAAATTGAACAAATCAAAAAAAACGGAGGGAAAATACCGCATCTGTCAGTTGTGCTTGTAGGTCATGATGGAGCAAGCGAAACATACGTGGCAAATAAAATTAAAGCCTGTGAACAGATTGGCATTATATCTACACTTGTACGATACGAAGATACGGTGTCGCAGGAGGAACTTCTTGCGAAAGTAAAGAAGTTAAATGCTGATAATGATATAGATGGATTTATTGTCCAGTTGCCGCTGCCTGACCACATTGATGAACAACAAGTAATTGAATCAATTGAACCAAGGAAGGATGTTGACGGATTCCATCCTGTTAACCTGGGACGTATGGTTATTGGCATGCCTGCCTTTATCTCAGCAACACCAGCAGGTATTATGGAGCTTTTAAAAAGATACAATATCGGTACATCAGGAAAAAACTGTGTTATTATTGGGAGGAGCAATAATATCGGGCGGCCCCTCAGTATATTATTATCACAAAAGCGAGATACGGGAAATGCCACTGTAACCCTCTGCCATACACGCACGGAAAATCTTAAAGGTATATGCCTCAGAGCAGATATTATAATTGTTGCACTGGGCTCCCCTGAATTTCTCAAAGGTGATATGGTAAAAAAAGGGGCAGTGGTTATCGATGTCGGCACTACAAGGGTTAAGTCAGATAAAACAAAATCGGGATGGAAATTGAAGGGCGATGTTTGCTTTGATGAAGTGGCCCCCAAATGCAGTTTTATTACTCCCGTTCCCGGTGGTGTAGGGCCAATGACAATAGTATCATTAATAAGAAATACTATACTTGCAGCAGAAAAGAAAATATATTATTAAAGCAAATTAATATTTGCACTGAAATATATTTGTTTGGTTTTTAGACCAAAATATCATTCTTTTTTATATACTTTGCTGATAATTTTAAGTATTGGTTATAATTTTAAATACGGAATGAAAACTCTGAAACTGGCCAGACTTTTCGGGTTATTGTCACTTATTCTTTTATTCTCATGTAAAGAACCCAAAAAAATCAGTCCTGCACCTATCAGCTGGTACAGTGATGACCCTGTTTCAATACCTTTCAGGACAAGGTTGCAGAAATTCGAACGTACAAACCTGGTTGATAATAATTCCTTTGAATCAGGAAAAATCTTCGTTGTTGACACTGCAGAAGCAACATTCAGAATTGATGGCTGGCAAAAAGTCGGCAACAACGTTCATTGGGTAAATATTGAACAGGACTCTATATACAGTCCTGATGAAGCAGTAGATTCAATCCATTCTATAAAGATTAACAGAGAAAAAGCCGATGAGACTGATAATGATGGTGAAGGAATAATCAGTGATTTTATAAAAGTCATTCCAGGTAACTATTCATTGTCATTTTATGTCAGGCTTGACAATGTCTGTTCCAATAAAGGAAGGTTGGGAACAAAATTATACGATGCAATTAATATAAGGGTGTATTTCTTTGATAAGAATAAAATCCCGGTCAGCTCAAGACTATACCTGCCACATAAAGAAATTTACATAGACAATTCATTCAAAGGCTCATCATTTTCAAACTTCTGGCAAATAGAAAAATTCGGATGGAATAAGGTAATAGGAAAATCACATAATTACGTTTGTCCTGAAGGTAATATCCCTGATGATGCAAGATATGTCAAACTGTTCTTTGGATTTAAAGGTACCGGTACTGTATGGTTTGACAATATTAATTTTCATTATACAAAATCCAATTTTACTTCTCTTGAGAGGATGCAAATGCTTACTGACACTATCTATTCCAAGCATGAAGTAATAATTCCCTCACCAAAGAAAATTCAAAAATATGAATCAATAATTTACTATAAGCCCGGAAATAATATTAGTTCTTTACCGGTAATATTAGTCCCTGATAATTTAAATGTCGAAACCCGGAATGCTGCTCAAATTTTAAAATCAAAAATCGAAAATCTTTTTAATCTTCTTTTGGATGAACCTTCAAATGTTCCTGAAATTAAAATAGTAAAAAAGTTATCCCCCAATCAGGTTAAATCATCAAAAATAATTTTTAGTATAGGTAAAAATGTTCTGTATGACAGGTTTAAGGAGATTTTGCCCCTTGGAAAAATTGAAAATATACCTCAGTCTTATTTTATCTATACGAACAGTGACATGCCCAATATTATTTTCCTTGCAGGAGACAAGGCAATTGGTGATTATTATGCAGCAACTACTGCTGTTCAGCTATTTGATAATAAGAATTTTATTTTTCATAATGCCAAGGTTATTGATTATCCTGATTTTAAAAACAGGTTCTATCACTTATCAACATACAATAAGAATAATGATGTTGAAAAAGACATTGCTATTATTGATATGCTGACCATGTACAAGCTAAACGGGGCCTATATTTCAAATGAGTTATCAATAGATAGTATAAGGTATAAAAATATCATCGGACCGGTTGGCACAAAATATTCAAACAGTGATATTTTTAAATTTAAAATGCTTGTAGCACCCGTAAATTATTACAATTATATTACCGGGACAAATAATGCACAAGGAGGAGATAAAAAGTATTATAGCAATGCTTACCATTTCAGCAGGTTAAAAAAAATTTGCCGGACCGGATTTAATGCCGGTGCTGAAGGCATTGCCTATGTGCATTATTTTATTAATCCGGATCAGATGGATATGTGCAGCAATAGTTACCTTGATAAATATCTTGATGATGCTGATAAGTTTTACAGATATATTAATAATCTTAATCTGCATTTAAAAAGTACGTATCCCGGGAAAAAGCTCGAAATACTGCTTCCTTTTTATAATAATGAATACATTGATAATACACACTGGCTGGCTGAAATTTTTCTAGACTATTCGGAATCATGGCCTTTAAGCAATATAACATATTATTGGAGCGGTAGTTCTTATCATTCCCTGAATAATGATAATGCTGATCTGGAGAGAATGACCGCATATTTAAACAAGGCACCAATATACTGGGATAATTCGTTAATAACTGTAAGCAAGGCGGGAAATTATTCAGGGTATTATCCTTATTATCCAGGAAAATTAAGATTATATAATATCTTTGAGCCATATAACGATGAGAATATTAAGGTTATGCTTAGTAATACAAATAAAGAACAAATATTTTTCAACGGCACAGTAAATTCAGAACTGGAATTAATAAAATTTGCTACAATTGCCGATTTTTCATGGAACACTGAAGCATATGACTCCGACATCTCACTCTGGAAAGTTCTTTTATCAAGATATGGTTCTGAAGCTGCATGGGCTTTAATGTTCCTGAACGATCAATATTGCAGTCTGATGGAAGTATTACTGAAAATGAAACTTGAAGAACAATCCCAGAAGCTCCTCAGGAAAGGAGAAAGCATTATTAATGATTTGAATATGAGCAAAGAACATCTTATATCGCTCCTTACGGAATCTCATCCGCTGATAAAAGAAATATCCTGTAAAATTGACCTGTGCATTGAAGAAATTAATGAAGTGAAAAGCATTATAGAAGCAGATTCTGAAAATATTACTGACAATGTGAATATAAATTGAGACATTCTCCTGTATTGAATAAATATTAAAATACAATAATTATAAACCTTAAATTGTTAACGATTTATTAATTTCTTTTGATATAGCTCATAATTTATCAGATCTCCTATCTATTCAAATAGGAAATAAAATCACTAAAATAACTGAAAATTTATGGGCAATTGAGCCAGATCCTAATATTTATGCGGAAGAATACACAAGAGAAATAGTGTATAAGTTGAAAACTCTCATGAAGCAAATGCCATTAATTGGAATGATCCCCCAGGTAGAAAAATTTATTGATACCCCGGTTAAACGTTACTCCAGCGGTATGCTGGT
>CAZFHF010000043.1:5270-14965 GCA_964518655.1 uncultured Bacteroidales bacterium
ATTTCTTTTGATATTTAATAATTAAAAAAAGTGTATTAGAGAGTATTTTTTAGTAATTTAGAATATATATGTTTACTTTATGAACCAGGGCTGGTATAACTATTTTGAAGAAGACGATTCTGCCGATATCATTAACCGGTATAAAAAAATGCTGGATAAAAAGTCTTCATGTTATTTTGATGTTCATGAATTTGAAAATATTGTCGATTATTATATTAGTCATAATGATTACAAATCTGCAATTGAATCAGTAAAAACCGGACTGGTTCAGCATCCCTATTCTGTTCCTCTCAAATTAAAGTTCGCACAAGTTTTAATTGACAGTGGCAAATCATCAAAAGCCTTGCGGTTACTGAATGATATTGAAAAAGTTGAATTTTACAATTATGAGGTACACCTTTTAAAGGGTAAAGCATTAAACTTACTGCTTAAAGAAAGGGATGCTATAAAGGAATTTGAGCAATCAATAAAACTATCTAAGGAAAACAAGGATGATGTTATTTATGATATAGCTTTATCATTTATTCAAACTGACAATATTGAAACTGCGATAAAGTATTTATTGGTTGCATATGAAATAAATGAAACCAATCTGCTGGTAATATATGATTTAGCCGTATGTTACGAGAGGCTTGACAATGTTGAAAGGAGCATTTTCTATTATAATAAATTTCTGGATAATGATCCTTTTGCTGAGAATATCTGGTTTAATCTGGGATTATTGTATTCCTCGATCAACGAAAATGAAGATGCTATAAATGCATATGATTATTCAATTGCCATATGTCCTCATAATACTGCAGTATATTTTAGCAAGGCAGATACATTGATAAACATCGGCAATTATAATGAGGCAATAAGCGTTTATCAGGATGCTCTGGATATAGAAGATGACAATACGCAGGCATATTCCTGTATTGGCGATTGTTTTGAGAAACTTGGAGATCACAAATCAGCATTAAAAAACTATTTCAAAGCTACCAGGATTGATGACAGCAATTCTGAGGCCTGGTATGGAATGGGGATTGTGTACAATAATTTAAAAAAATACCATACCAGCATAAATAGTATTAAAAAAGCAATTAAGATTGAACCGGATAATTCTGATTACTGGTTTGTGCTTGGTGAGGTTTATTCAAATATAAAAGATTTTGACGATGCTGCAAAAGCATTTACCAAAACGCTTGAAATTGACCCGGAAAATTATAAATGCTGGCTTGCATTTTCAAAAGTATATTATTACCGGAATAAAATTAATGATGCCATTAATATTCTAAAAAAAGGTTATGAATACAACAATAATATATCAACTATCAACTACCAGTTAGCAGCTTACCATATTTATAATGATCAGCCTTCCCTTGCATGCAAATACTTTGAAAAAGGCTTAACTCTGAATTTTAAAGAACATAATGAAGTTCTTGATCATTTTCCAAAAGCGAAGAAAAACAAGGATATATCCCTGCTAATAATAAAATATCAGAATCAAAAGTAGAACAGAAATGAATATATCACTACCACACATGCCTGACAGGGCAAAAAAATCACGTGAAACAGGATTAACGATGGTCATGGATAAAGGATTGAGCATTCAGGAAGTTAAAAACTTCATTGAATCAAGTGGTGAGTATACTGATCTGGTAAAACTTGGATTTGGCACATCAGTAATAACGAACAAATTAAAGGAGAAGATAAAACTTTATAAGAAGGCGAATATCAGGACTTGCCTGGGCGGTACTTTATTTGAGGTCTTTGCAATAAGAAATATGGTCGATGAATATGTTAAGTTTATTGACAACTGCGGACTGGAGTATGCCGAGGTATCTGATGGCTCAATGTATATGCCGCACGATCAAAAGCTAAGTTACATTCAGATGCTTTCAAAACATGTCACTGTCCTGTCAGAAGTAGGGTCAAAACAAAAAGGCGTAGTAATACCGGCAGACCAGTGGATCAGTATGATGAAATCGGAGCTTGAAGCTGGCTCATGGAAGGTAATTGCAGAAGCAAGAGAAAGCGGTACTATAGGTATATATCATAGTAACGGCAGCGCCGATAAGAACTTAATAGATGATATTTCACGGCACATTGATCCAAATAAAATAATGTGGGAAGCCCCTCTTAAGTCACAGCAGGTATGGTTTATAAAATTATTCGGATGTAATGTTAATCTTGGCAATATAGCATATAATGAAGTAATACCCCTTGAAACATTAAGACTTGGTCTTAGAGGTGATACATTCTTCGATTTCCTGCCGGATGAATTAAAAACCAGAAGACCCGGGCAATGAAAAAGTACATTACCTTGTTTCTAAAAGGAGTGGGAATGGGGGCTGCAAATGTTATTCCTGGTGTTTCAGGAGGTACTGTTGCGCTTATAACAGGTATATTTGAGAAACTTATTGACTCAATAAAATCATTCGACCTTATTGCAATAAAGTTGTTCTTTACAGGAAAATTCAGGAGATTTTCCGAACATGTGAATCTTGATTTCCTGTTTGTGGTCTTCCTCGGTATAGGTGTGAGTATCTTTTCACTGGCATTATTACTCAAAGAATTGTTCTGTACTTACCCGGTATTTGTATGGTCATATTTTTTTGGCCTTATTCTTGGTTCAGTCTATTTCGTCGGAAAAACCATTGATAAGTGGTCTCTAAGTGTTGTAATCACTTTTATTATAGGAGCAGGTTTTGCTATTATTATTTCAGTTTTAAAGCCTGCATCGGAAAACGATAACCTGTATTATCTTGTAATCTGTGGTATTGTGGCAGTGTGCAGTATGATAGTTCCCGGTCTTTCAGGTTCTTTTGTGTTAGTTCTTCTGGGAAATTACCAGCTCGTTATGATAAATGCTGTAAGTGAATTAAACTTCACTGTTCTGTTACCTGTGGCCATCGGAGCAGTTATTGGACTTATTGCATTCTCCCATTTTTTGTCGTGGATTTATAAGAAATTCAAAAATGAGACTACAAGTATATTGACAGGTTTTATCCTGGGCTCCCTGGGTATTATATGGCCATGGAAAACAGTTATTGATGCCCTAACAGGCGATATACTGCATGTCAACGATTTTGGAGCCATAATAGTAGATAACCAGATAATTTGCGATTTAAAGGTCTATTATGATAAACATATATTTCCTGAGAGGTTTAATTATATTATACTTTTATCAATTCTGTTACTTATGGCAGGAATATTATCAATCTGGATACTTGAAAAATCTGCTTTGAGCAAAAATAAATCAACAGCATAGATAAATGAGAAAGTTCGGATTAATAGGTTATCCCCTTGGTCATTCATTCTCAAAAACATACTTTACTGAGAAATTCAAAAATGAAAAGATAAAAGATTGCCAGTATCTGAACTTTCCTATTGAATCCATCAGTAAATTGCCTGTATTAATATCTGAAAATAAAGAACTCGCTGGCCTTAATGTTACTATCCCTTATAAGGAAGCAGTGATGCAGTATCTTGATCATATTGATAAAACTGCTGAAATAATCGGTGCAGTAAATACAATTAAGATTATCAGGCTGCATGAACATATCAGACTTGAAGGCTATAATACCGATGCTCATGGTTTTTATTCTTCAATATTGCCTTTACTTAAAAAAAAACATAGTAAAGCACTGATACTGGGCACAGGAGGCTCATCCAAAGCCGTTGCATATGTATTGGACCAGTTAGGTATCCGGTATATTTATGTTTCCCGGAATCCCAGAAAAGAATCTCATATCTCTTATAAGGATATCACCAGTGCTCTTATGCAGGAATGTAAAATCATAATAAATTCAACACCCCTGGGTATGTATCCTGATGTAGATAAATATGCGGACATTCCTTATGAAGATATTACGAATGATCATTTGCTGTACGACCTTGTTTATAATCCTGAGGTTAGCAGGTTTTTGGAGAAAGGTGCCGAAAAAGGAGCTGTTATAAAAAACGGATTATCGATGTTGCATCTTCAGGCGGAAAAGGCCTGGAAAATATGGAACAGATAAATCAGTAGCTTTTGAATGACATTTCCTGAAGCCTTGAACTGACTTTTATTCCATATTTGGAGGCATTAGCCTGTTTAAATTCAAATTTTAACTTATCTCCGACAATTAGAAAATTTATTGCCGAACCCAAATCAATTGCCCCTTTCTTTTCAGTAATTATCAATGTACTTAACCCGCTTATTTTACCGACTATTTCTTCCAGTTGTTTAGTACGACTGAATGGTATAAAAAGAATATGGCATTTTGATATTTCATCAACGGATTTTAGCCGCTGGATAGTAATATTCTGAGCTCCCACTTTTTTCCCTGCTGTGTAACTTCCCAGCTCATCTGCTACATTGGATGTTCCAAATACACCTATTATAAATGATCCTGATTTATATGCCGGCGGCCATTCTATCAACCTGGAAAAGTTATATATAAACATTGCCTGGGCCTTTGGTATTCCTGTTTGTCCATATGTTAAACCTGAAAAACCCAGAAATAATATTATTATTGAAATTACTATCTTTTTCATAGAAAATTTGATTGAATTTCCCAATGTTCTACGTGATATTAGTAATAAATGTTATAGAATCCAAAGTTAAAATTAATTCATTCTGGTAAAGAAAGTCATTTTATATGTTTTTTTCAACACCCTGTAATAAATATATATCAACAGGATAATCTATTTTTGTTAAGAACAGCCCGCAGGCAGGAGCAGAACACCCTGCTCTATCCCTGTTTTTTGATTCTATGACATCAACAAATTCGGATATTTGCATTTTTCCCCTGCCAATATCTATCATTGTTCCAACAATTGCCCTTACCATATTTCTTAAAAAGCGGTCTGCCTTAACTATAAAAATCAATCTGTCAGCTGATTCTTCCCATATTGAATAATAAATTTTGCAGATATTTGTTCCTGTATTTGTATGAAGCCTGCTGAAACTTGTAAAATCGTTATATTTTTTAAGCAGTTCAGCAGCTTTATTCATCTTCCCAACATTCAACGAACCGTGTATATACCAGCTGAATTCTTTCTCAAAAGGATTTTTTACTCTTGATATATAATATTCATATATTCTTGATATAGCACTAAACCTGGCATGTGCATCCGGCTTTACCTTAACTATGCTGTGTGCTGATATGTCTGCAGGCAAAATACCATTCAGACTGTATATTATCCGGGAATCCTTATCCATATTCTGCAGGGAACTCTCAAAATGCGCCATAAAATACCTTGCATGAACTCCTGTGTCAGTCCTGCCAGCCCCGGTAGTTTCTACCTGCTCTTTTGTTACTACTGTAAGTGCTTTATCCAGAATACTCTGCACAGTAACTGCATTGGGCTGAGACTGCCATCCATGATATGCTGTTCCCTTATATGCTATCTGTATGAAATATCTTTGTTTCATATTTATGAGAAAATCGCAGTTACTGTAAATCTGTCAATAATTTTGCCAAAAATGCATACATATAAAATATTTTTTACTTCAGGGATAATAATTACTTATTAATAAGCATGTTTAACATTTTTTAACACTATGTATTATATTGTATATCAATTTAATATATTTAATTTACATAAATTAACATATCAGTTGGAATAAAATTTGCTATTTTCGATGTGTTATTAATTTTCAAATGATATTAAAGTTATAAATGTATGAATGAAATAGCTGTAAACATAAAGGAATTAAATGAAAAAATACAAAAGGAAAGTTCTTTTGTTGATATAATTACCATGGAAATCAGAAAGGTAATAATTGGGCAAAAACATTTGGTAGAAAGTTTATTGATAGGCTTATTATCTGACGGCCATATTTTGCTGGAGGGAGTTCCTGGCCTTGCAAAAACCCTTGCTATTAATACCCTGGCAAGAACTATAGATGCCAAATTCAGCAGGATTCAGTTCACGCCGGATTTGCTGCCTGCCGATTTAATAGGCACAATGATTTACAGCCAGAAAAAAGAGGACTTCCTTGTAAAGAAAGGTCCTGTATTTGCTAATTTTATTCTTGCTGATGAAATAAACAGATCTCCTGCAAAAGTGCAGAGTGCATTACTGGAAGCTATGCAGGAGAAGCAGGTAACCATAGGTGATGAATCATATGTTCTTCCCAAACCTTTTCTTGTGTTAGCTACGCAGAATCCGATCGAACAGGAAGGAACATATCCTTTGCCTGAAGCCCAGGTAGACAGGTTTATGCTGAAAGTGGTAATAGACTATCCGAATCAGGATGACGAAAGGCTTATTATGAGGGAAAACCTGGCAAAGGTATTTCCTGTTGCCGGTAAGGTTATGAAACCTGATGATATTATAAGGGCAAGAGATGTAGTTAAAGAGGTTTATATGGATGAAAAAATTGAACAATATATTCTGGACATTGTATTTGCCACAAGAAAACCGGGTGAATATAACCTGGACCAGTATACAAATATGATAAATTACGGTGGTTCACCAAGAGCCAGCATATATCTTGCAGCAGCATCAAAGGCATTTGCATTTATTAAAAGAAGGGGTTATGTAATCCCGGAAGATGTAAGGGCTATATGCTATGATGTTTTAAGACACAGGATTGGACTGACTTATGAGGCCGAAGCTGAAAATATTACAAGCGAAGATATTATTACTGATATACTCAATAATATTGAAGTACCTTAATGATAGTTTTAATTTATAAGCTATATGAAAAAATTTATTCTCATATTATTCATTGCACTGGTTCCTTTGCTTTATGTTCATAACCAGAACTATATCGGTCTGCATAAGGACGAACTTATACAGGTAATGAGAACGACACAGAGGAATTTTAAATTGAACACAGATGCAATAAATAGTAAATACAGGTATCTGAAATATGAAGATAGAATAAATGAGCAGACCATGCTTTTTTTCCTTTCAGAAGATGATTTTTGCACTTATGTAAGACTTATGTGTGATTATATGAATTTAAATAATGTAATTGACAGCCTGAATAAAAAATATACAAGGACAAATCAATACACATGGACTTACAAGGATGGTGAAAATCTATTTAATGTAAATCTCGAGAAAGGAGAATGGTTTTTTACTGTTAATATAAATAAAGAATAACTTAATAATAAATATTACTGCAAAGTTGTGGAAGCTACTGATTTACTAAAGCGCGTCAGAAAAATTGAAATAAAAACAAGAGGATTATCACAACATATTTTTGCCGGTGAGTACCATTCTGCTTTTAAAGGCAAAGGGATGGCTTTTAGTGAGGTAAGAGAATATCAGTATGGTGATGATATAAGAAATATTGACTGGAATGTAACTGCCAGATTCAATCATCCATATGTGAAAATTTATGAAGAGGAGCGAGAGTTAACTGTAATGCTTCTGATTGATGTAAGCGGTTCCCGTGAATTTGGCTCACAATCGGCTTTAAAAAAGAATGTTATTACAGAGATATCTGCTGTGTTGTCATTTTCTGCTATTCAAAACAATGACAAGGTCGGGGTTATTATGTTTAGTGACAAGATTGAAAAATTCATACCTCCCAAAAAGGGAAGACAACATATCTTAAGAATAATAAGGGAACTAATAAACTTTAAACCTGAAAACAGGGGGACAGAAATTACTGAAGCGCTAAGGTATCTCACAAATGCAATAAAAAAACGAAGCACTGCATTCCTGATATCTGATTTTTTTGATGAAAACTTTGATGATGCGCTGAGAATTGCCAATAAAAAACATGATATTGTCGCGCTTAAAATATATGATATCAGAGAAACGGAGCTTCCGCCAATAGGGCTTATGAAAATTCTGGATGCTGAGAGCGGTAAGGATTTATGGATTGATACCTCTAATAATTATATACAAAATACTTACAAACATTCATGGAAAAAACATATTGAAGATTTAAATGATATATTGTCAAGAACAGGTGTTGATCATATTTCAATATCAACAGATGAGGATTATGTTAAACCATTAATGAATCTTTTCCGGAAAAGAGCACAATAACCGGATCCTAAGTATATCATAGAAACTTAAGAGTTTGCATAGATATTGTGAAGTATGAACATAAAGAAAAGTTATAAAATAGAAGTTTTTTTTGTAGTAACAGCTCTTTTATTGCTGTCAAATAATTCCTTTGCCCAGCTGGTTACTATTAACGCCAGTCTTGATACTAACCGTATTCTGATAGGGGATCAAGTAAAAATGACCTTTGAGGTTATAAAACCTGTAAATTCCGTTGTAGTATTTCCGGAATTTAAAAATACGCTTACGGATGAAATTGAAATTATAAGTAAGACTGATATTGATTCAGTGCAACTTGAAAATGACAAGATATCGCTTTTACAGGAGATCACACTTACTGCCTTTGACAGCGGGCTATTATATATACCTCATCTGGATTTTATATACAGATCAGGCGGATATACTGACACAATAAGTTCATCAGCTAATTACCTTGAGGTCATACCCGTAAAAATAGACACTACAGGTACAATCCGGGATATTAAAGGTTTATACAGGGCGCCCTATAGTCTTGGAGAACTTTTTCCCTATATATTAATTTTTCTGTTTACAGGAGCACTTATCTGGTTTATTCAATATTATATAAAAAAGAAGAAGAAGAATGAACCGATATTGATAAAACCTAAACCACCTGAACCAGCTCATATATTTGCTATTCGTGAATTGGACAAACTTCAGGCTGAAAAACTATGGCAGCAAAAAAAGATAAAATTATATTACACAAGATTAACTGAAATCATTCGCACATATATTGAGAGAAGGTTTTTTATCAGGGCTATGGAAGAAACAACAAGAGAAATTCTGGAAGAATTTCAGGGAAGGAACATTCAAAATGTGAATTATGAGATATTAGAACAACTGCTGAACCTTGCAGATCTGGTAAAATTTGCAAAAGGATGGCCTTTGCCGGATGAAAACATTACACATATGGAAAATGCATATGCCTTTGTTAACAACACAAAGCAACAGCCCTCTGACCAGGAAGGCACAAATGAAAATATTAATGCTGATAAAAAAAAGGAAATAACTGCTTAAGATATGAGACAATATGAATTTGCACATCCGGAGTATTTTTATCTGCTATTATTATTAATACCGGCAGCAGCATGGTATATATGGAAAGAGAAAAAACTGAATGCTGCAATCCAGGTATCGACAATAGAACCAATTGCTGCAGCAAGGAAATCCTTAAAAAATTATTTACGGCATCTTTTATTTATCCTGAGGATGCTTACGATATCACTTCTTATCATAGTACTTGCCAGGCCGCAATCTTTGAAAAGCTGGGAGAAAAGCATTACTGAGGGAATAGACATCATTATTGCACTCGATATATCAGGCAGTATGCTTGCCCGTGATTTTAAGCCCGATCGCCTGGAAGCATCAAAAGATGTTGCTATTGAATTTATCTCCGGCAGGAGAAATGACAGAATAGGACTAATTGTCTTTAGTGGTGAAAGTTTCACCCAGTGTCCGTTGACTACTGATCATAAAGTATTGGTAAACCTTTTTAAGGATATTAAGAGCGGAATGATTGAAGACGGCACAGCTATAGGAGTAGGACTTGCCAACGCTATAAAAAGACTTAAGGATAGTGATGCTATAAGCAAAGTAATAATACTTTTAACCGATGGTGTAAATAACCAGGGGTCAATTGATCCCATAACTGCAGCAGAAATTGCAAAGACCTTTGGTAT
>CAZFHF010000044.1:0-14755 GCA_964518655.1 uncultured Bacteroidales bacterium
CCTTTGACACCGGTTTTATTCCAATGGATGTTGTTTCAGGAAACCTTATTTTTGTCACTCCCATATCTTTCTGAAGAAAGGTGTTTATTTTTCTCAGTTCCTCAGTACCCATCATCCATTCTATTCCGGCGTAAATATCTTCAGAATTTTCCCTGAATATTACCATGTCAGTACGGTCAGGATTCTTGACCGGCGAGGGAACACCTTTGTAGTACCTTATAGGGCGAAGGCAAACATACAAATCCAGAATCTGGCGAAGGGCTACATTAAGAGATCGTATCCCGCCTCCTACAGGTGTGGTCAACGGACCCTTGATAGCCACCAGGTATTCTCTTATGGTGTTAAGTGTTTCATCCGGCAGCCAGTCGCCTGACTTATTAAAGGACTTCTCTCCGGCCAGGACTTCTTTCCAAATGATCTTTCGTTTACCATTGTATGCCTTATCCACTGCTGAATCAAATACTTTTACTGAAGCTGCCCATATATCCGGACCTGTGCCGTCACCTTCAATGAACGGTATAACCGGGTGGTCGGGAACATTTAATACTCCATCTGATATGGTAATCTTTTCTCCTTTCATACGCTAAAACTTATATGATTTATAGTAATATTAATTATTAACCAGTTTTAATAAAGATGCAAAAATAACTAAACCTGAAGAAAATATTGCCCTGCTATTCAAAATCGAGGTTAAAATCCTGCTTTAGCTTCTTTAACAGAGGATTTTTCCGGCTCATATATTCAAATTTCTCGTCAGAAGTATATGGAGTATAATCTTCATTGTTTTCTTTACCTGTCCTCACATCGATATCCAATTTGCCATTCTCAAGCTTCTCACCCAGGTATTTTATTAATTCTGATTTTATTCTGGAATTAAAATCTTCAAACTGTACCTTGTTGTTCAACTCAAGTTCAATTTTGCCATTTTTATTTATTGACGGAGTATTGCTTTTTAATGTGCTGTACATCCTGGGCATACTTTCCTTTATAGATTCTGCAAAATCATTCCAGTGAGAGGTTAATTCCTCAACAGAGAACTTAACATTATGTTTCTCTTCTGCTGATATGCCAGGTTCAAGGTTTTCTGATGTTTCAATGCCGTTACCTTTACCTGCGAGGTTATCAATGTTTTTCAGGGCATCTTTAATTGATATTGTTGATGTAGGCCTGGATTCCGAAGTAGTTTCCGGTGGTTTTTCTGTCTTTATATCTTTTAAAGTATCCTCTTTTTTTAAAGTATCCTCTTTTTTTGAAGTATCCTCTTTTGAAGTATCCGCTTGAGCGTCATATATTTCCTTTTTATAATCCCCGGGTGTTTCATCTTTTGTTAGATCAGGTTCCGGCTCCTCAACCTTATCCTCTATATCCTCCATCTCCTCTAATTCTTCTATTCCTTTCCTTTTCTCCGCCTCAGCCTTTTCCTTTTTCTCCTCCGCCTTAGCCTCCGCCTCAGCTTTAACATTTCCCTTCTCAGCCTCAGCCTTTTCCTTTTTCTCCTCCGCCTTAACCTCCGCCTCAGCCTTTTTCTCAACCTCTTCCTTCGCCTTCTTCCCTTCAGGAATTATTTCACTTTTTTTTTTGCCCTGTATATTACAAAGCTTTACCAGTGCCAGCTCAACATGGAGCCGCTGATTCTTGCTGGTTTTGTAAGTGATATCACATGCATTGCATATTTCAAGTGCTGCAAATATGAACTCCGGAGAACATTGCGAAGTTTGATTTAAGTAACGTTCTTTGAAAGTATGACCTGCTTCAAGCAACTGGACAGTTTGTTCATCCTTACTAATGAGCAAATCCCTGAAATGACTGCTCAGTCCGTTAATAAAATTATGGGCGTCAAATCCGTTGTTCAGAATCTCATCAAATATCAGCAGGGATTTTGAAACATCCTGATTGATTATTGCACCGGTGATATTAAAATAATAATCGCAATCCAGCACATTCAGACTTTCAATTACTCCTTTGTAAGTTATTTTCTTCCCGGAAAAGCTTATTAACTGATCAAAAATTGAAAGGGCATCCCGCATTGCTCCGTCTGCCTTGTGAGCAATAATATTCAAAGCATCAATTTCATATTCAACACCTTCCTTTTTTGAGATATTTTCAAGATAGCTTACTATGTCATCAATCTTTATACGGTTAAAATCGTATATCTGGCAGCGTGATAAAACTGTTGGGATAATTTTATGTTTTTCAGTAGTTGCCAGAATAAAAATAGCATGTGACGGAGGTTCTTCGAGAGTTTTAAGAAATGCATTAAAAGCAGATTGTGAAAGCATATGAACCTCATCGACTATATAAATGCTGTATCTGCCAATTTGCGGAGGTACACGTATCTGTTCAATAAGGTTTCTTACATCCTCGACCGAATTATTTGATGCTGCATCTAATTCATGAATATTGAATGCCCTTGATTCGTTGAATGATTTGCATGATTCACATTTATTACATGCTTCAAGATTTTCTTTAGGTTCTTTACAATTTATAGTCTTTGCAAATATGCGCGCACAGGTTGTTTTTCCCACTCCCCTTGGACCGCAAAATAAATAGGCATGAGCAATCTGGTTGCTTCTAATGGCATTTTTTAAGGTCCTGGTGATCGCAGATTGACCAATAACCGTATCAAAACTGTCAGGGCGGTATTTTCTTGCTGAGACTATGAAATTTTCCATGCTGTTATAATGTAAACTATGGCAAATATATTTAAATATTACCTTAAAATGAAAAGAAATTCAAAAAGGTCTGAATGACAATAAATACGCGTATTATATGTATTTTTTCTGCGTTGAGGGCAAGTATTATACTTTTAATTCTTTAAAAATCATTTTTTTATTTGAATAGATGAAAAAATGTTCATATTTTTGCGACCCTGAAAATTAATGTTTAAATAGTTATAAGAATGGTTAATCAATACGAAACGGTTTTCATTGCAACTCCCGTTTTGTCTGAAACCCAGATGAAGGAATTAGTGGGTAAGTTTAAAAGCCTTTTAAAAGATAATAAGGGTGAGATGATTCATGAAGAGGACTGGGGATTGAGGAAATTAGCATATCCTATTCAAAAGAAATCCACAGGATTTTATTACTTGCTTGAATACAAGAGTGAAGGTGAGTTTATTGAGAAGCTGGAAACAGAATTTAGAAGGGATGAACGTATCATCAGGTTTTTAACGGTGAAGATGGATAAATATGCAATAGAATACAGCGAGAAAAGAAAAACAAAGAAAGAAACAACTCAAGAACCAGTAAAGGAGGCATAAATCATGGCACAAAATCAATCAGAAATAAGATATTTAACACCACCTGCAGTAGAGATAAGAAAGACCAAATATTGCCGGTTTAAGAAAAATCGTATTAAATATATTGATTACAAAGATCCTGAATTTTTAAAGAAGTTTCTGAACGACCAGGGTAAGATTCTGCCAAAAAGGGTTACCGGTACGTCACTGAAATTTCAGCGTAAAATATCCGTTGCTGTTAAAAGAGCCCGCCATCTTGCTCTTTTACCTTATGTTACTGATTTGCTTAAATAAACCGGAGGGATAATTATGGAAATTATATTAAAGCAGGATATTCCAAATATTGGATATAAGGACGAGATTGTTACTGTAAAAGACGGTTATGCCCGTAACTTCCTGATACCAAAAGGGTATGCGATTAATGCTACAGCATCGGTAAAAAAGGCACATGAGGAAATACTAAGGCAGAAAGCTCATAAAGAAGAAAAAATAAAGGATGAGGCTTCGAAATTGGCTGAAAAGCTAAATGAGCTTGATTTAACAATCGGAGCCAAAACCAGCTCAAAGGGAAAGATATTTGGTTCTGTGAATACTATTCAGATAGCCGAAGCCCTGAAGGAGAAGGGATTTGAGATTGACAGGAAAAACATCTCGTTTAAGGAGGAATTAATAAAGGAAGTTGGCAAATATACCGCAGTGGTAAAGCTGCATAAGGAGATACAGGCTGAAGTGCCTTTCGAGATCATTGCAGAGTAATATATTCTGCTGCTCACAAATCCACAAATAATATAAAAATGTTTACCTATCGCACAGCGATAGTTTCAATTTCTATTTTTACTCCTCCGGGTAAATTTGACACCTCATATGCTGCCCTGGCAGGAGGATCTTCGGGATAGTATCCCGCATATACCTCATTCATCTTCTGAAAATCATTAATATCAGCCAACAGGCATGTTGACTTTACGACATTCTTAAGTTCATATCCTGCTGACTTCAGTATAGCTTTGATATTCTCCATTACCTGTTTTGTCTGTGAGACAATATCACTGCCGATAATATCTCCGGTAGCGGGGTCCATAGGGATCTGCCCGCTTATATAAAGAGTGTTATCAGCTTCAACGGCCTGGCTATACGGACCAATGGCTGAGGGGGCATCTGCTGTTGTTATTATTCTTTTCATCATAAGTAAGCATTTTATTTTTTTACAATTAATTATTGTTTTATAAATAATCGTACCAGCTCTTGCGCTTGTCATATTTCAGATCACGCAGAATGGTCGATTTGGCATTTATTGTGAATGAATAATGTTTATGGGGTCCAAAGGGCACTACAGAAAAGCGCATTTCCCAGCAGTGTAAATCCCTGTGAATATTTATATTGGATACTGTAACTTCCCTCTTTTCAAGATCATACCCGGTGTTTCCCCCGATTTTCAGCTTTTTAGTCAGACTGAAATCCCCGGATACACGTAATGTTTGCACAACACGCTTTGTTTCGGGCAGGCCAGGCTTTGCAATTGACCAGTTGTAATCAATCCTGAGACTCCAGGGAATACTGAAATCGACGTAATCACCATAATAGTATCCCTGCGTTTCATCATAATAAACAGGACTTCTTTCCTCAGGTACCTCTTCTTTTACTTCTCCCTGTTTGGACTTATCATTTTTATCTGCTGCAGCAGATCTGAATGACATTCCAATATTTATGTTGGTCCGCACATGCCTGGCAAGCTTCTTTGATTCAAGCAACATGTACTTGTTCATTTCCTTACCCAGGGAATCAAGTTCATAAGGACTAAAGCTGCTGTTAAAGCGTAAATTTATCTTATTCTCAAACATATTGGTTGAACCGGTGATGTTAATATATGCCCACCGGAATTCATCTTTGAAAGGATTATAGTTAGAGTTAAAATTCAGGTTATCTATAAGCTTGATCTTTTTCAGAGCACCCGTAGTGTCGTTTCTTGGCCGTACCTTAAGTTCAAGGTTATTGCTAAGCCCCAGGCTCACTGACCCGCTCTTTCCAATTTCTACAGGGGTGCCGTATAAGTAATTTTGAAATATTGAATATTCATGTTCCTCATAAGGTAATGTAACAGATCTAGGGTAATCTATTGTTTTATAATAATCAGGCATAACACCTGACATGTCGGGAGTGAAACTGAAACTTGCTGATGGCGTCATAACATGCCTTATTGCAACGAAATATGACTCTGTGTTTGCTGATTCAATCATACCGTATACCTTGGGATTAACCGAGAAGTTAATGCCGGGAACAACAGAATGTGCATATTTAAGGCCCCTTATAGTGTCAATTACCAGTCCTGATACACCTTCATTGTAAAATACTGAAGTGTCAGGATAACTTTTGTGTATCTGGCTGGAATAGAGTACTCCGTTATAGCTCAGCGACGGTGTTATGTTCAGGAAGTTAAGAACCTTGAAATTTGCCAGTGATACAGGTATTGAATGTTTAAAACCGTTTTTCATACTTTTTAGTGTTGCTTCACTTAAAAGTGTGGAATCATATGCGTTAATCCGGTTCTCAAGATTAGCTGAATAACTCACCTGTATGTTTTCATACCATTTGAATTTACCTCCGCTGGTTTTTCCCCTGAAAGGATAAATACGGCTCATATTGAATGTTACTTTAGGCAGGTTTAGATCAACTGATCTCTTTATGCTGTTCTGGGAATGGTTCAAACTTGCTGCAAGGTTAAATGGTGTTCCCGGCCATCTTTTTGAAAATGTTATACTTGAACTTTTTGTATTCTGGATATAATTTGACATATCATAACTATGATTCTTATCATAACTATTTGATGAGAAATTCACATTTGCTGAAAAAGATCTTGTAGGATTGGCTTTAGGACTTTGAGAATGCGACCATCTGATAGAAAAATCAGTAGATTTTGGAGGATCGGGATTTTCATTTGATATCTTGTTGACATAGAACCTCGAGCTGAAATTACCTGTGAACTTATAGCGTTTTACATATTTTGAAGAAGCACTTAAACCCCATGTTCCCCGTGAATATATATCACCCAGAATATTCAAATCAAAGTAATCGTTAATTGCAAAATACCAGCCTCCGTTTCTCAGGTATAGACCACGCGATTGTTCGTTACCATATGAAGGTATGATCAGGCCTGAAGATCTCTCTGTTGTGTTTGGGAAAAAGCCAAAAGGCAGTATTAAATGCAATGGCACATCTTCCAGAACAAGGTATGCCGGTCCGCTTACAATTTTTTCATCTGGTATGGCAATTGCTTTTGTCAGGCCAATATAAAAATGCGGGTGCTCGGCATTGCAGGTGGTATATTTACCGTCTTTCAGATTAATACGGCCGTCTGCAAGACGCTTGGTTTGTTTACTATGTAAATACCCTTCCCCCTGCTGGGTAACAATATATTTTATTATACCCTTCCTGGTCTCAAAATTATAAATGAGCGTATCAGATTGAAAAGTCTCCTTGCCCTGTGTAAACTCAGGCTTCCCAACAGCTTTACCAAGTGAATCAGTAAGACTCGTGGCCATAACAATGTTATTTGACATGTCGAATACAATATAATCTGCCTTTAATTCAATATCATCATAATTTACCTGGGCTTCACCAAATAAATATATTTTTTGTTCGGCAATAGATATCCTGAAAGAGTCTTTGGAATGGTATAACACTTCAGTTTCAAGAGGGCTCTTGCGGGGTTTCTTAAGGCGTGGCGGCATCGTATCGGAAGAAACAGGGTGAGCCTCCGGCCTTCCTGTGGAATCTGATATTACAGTAATATCAGGATCTCTGAAGATAATGGTATCCTGTGTGTAAGCCTTATTAAATAAAAGTAAGAATATACCAATAAGAGAGATCAATTTAGTTGATATAAAGCATTGTTGTGATTTATGTTGATAACTGTTATTAAATAAGGTATAAAACATTAATAATATCTTTTATTTGGCAATCCTACAAGGAATCATTTCCTGGTAATTTATGTTAACATTCTTTGCTGATATTTCCGTTATATGATAAGCAGAAATGCTATTTTTGCAAAAAAAAGTTATCAATAAGAAACCTGCAAAACTAATAAAATATAAGTTTTCGAATGTATAAAAAAAAATCTAGCATAATTACCCTTAAACGTTCAATTAATGTTATTCTTATATTATTTTTTATTATTCTGCAAATTAACGGGCAATCCACATCAGGTAATAATGATTTCAACGTTGATACAATAGTAATAGATCCGGGCCATGGGGGTAAGGACCCGGGCACTGTGGGGGCAATGACTGCTGAGAAGGATATAGTTCTAGCGATTTCCCTGAAGCTAGGACAAATTATTTCCACACGGTTTAGCGATGTCAAAGTTATATATACACGTGAAACTGACGAATACGTACCTCTTCATAAAAGAGCAGAGATAGCCAATAAGAATAACGCTGATTTGCTGATATCAGTTCATGCAAATGGAATGACAAATAAAGATGCCAGCGGTACAGAAACATTTGTTCTCGGCCTGCACAGGGCAGAAGAGAACTTTGAAGTAGCAAAACGTGAAAACTCGGTTATTCTGCTTGAAGAAGATTACTCAACAAGGTATGAGGGATTTAATCCTGAATCCCCGGAAACATATATAATGCTCGCACTTATGCAGAAAGTATATTTTGACCATAGCATAAACTTTGCCACTTATGTACAGGACCAGTTCAGAGACAGGGCCAAACGAAAGGACAGGGGAGTAAAACAACAGGGATTAATAGTGCTGGCTCAGTCGGCAATGCCTGCAGTGCTGGTTGAAGTAGGATTTATTACAAATGCTGAGGAAGAAAAGTACCTGATGTCTGAAGCAGGACAGGATTATATCGCTTCAGCAATATTCAGAGCATTCAGGGATTATAAGAATTTTATAGAATCAAGGAATATGAGTGCACAGCTCAATGGTAACGGATTAATTAACAACACAGGGGACTTATACGCTGAAAATGAAGCGGATGAGACGGAAGATTTTTATAATGATGCAGATACAGACTTGACAGCACCATCACTGGAAGATAGCACATTAACAATAGTAAAACGCAATCCGAATATCATCTTTAAAGTGCAGATATCGGCTTCTACAAATCCTGTATCTTTAAGTTCAGAAGTATTCAGTGATTTCAGCGATGTTTGTGAATATTATATGTCAGATATTTATAAGTATGCTGTAGGTAATAAAGAGACTTATGAGGAAATTGTAGAGTACAGCAAATGGGTGAAGAACAGGTTTCCTGATGCATTTATCATTGCTGTAAAAAATGATAAAATAATTCCTTTGAGCAAAGCGTTAAAAGAATTAAAAAGCAATTAATAGTTCTTTAGTTGCTGATAGATTTAGGCAATAATTATAAAATAGATATATTTACACCTTATAAGATTGCATAAATTATTTATAGCAATAATTTTTTAATCAGATTAAAATTTTACACGGATGAAAATATCAAGAGAATTTAAAATTGGTGTTATTGCTGTGCTGACAATTGCGGGATTTATCTGGGGATTGAATTTTTTAAAAGGAATAAACATTTTTAAGACAACAGATGATTACTATGTTGTGTATGATAAGATTGAGGGACTGATAGAATCAGGGGTAATTTACCTGAACGGTTATAAGGTAGGAAATGTAAGCTCCATAAATTTTGACAGGAAAAATCCGGGAAAAATAATAGTGCAATTGGCCCTGCAGGAAAAAGTGAGCATACCGGTAAATTCTGTTGCAATGATTACAAGCTCCAGCATGATTTCCGGAATTAAAGACCTGCATCTCATATTTAGCGATAGCACAAGATATTATAGCCCGGGTGACACAATACCAGGAGGCCTGGATGAGGGATTTTCTGCATTGATCGATCCGTTCAAGATTCAGGTTGAAGAAACAATAGCAAATATTGATACCATACTTATTGTAATGAAAAATATTTTTAATAATAATACTCAAGCCAGCATACAGCATACATTTGCTCATTTAGATACAATAACTGCTAATCTCAGCTCAGATTTCGGTCATGATGGACGACTGTCTAAAAGTATTGATAATCTGTCATACATAACAGGTGAGCTGAAAAAGAAAAGCGGGGAATTATCATCAATACTGGTAAATTTTTCAAATATCTCAGATTCACTGGCAAACGCAGAAATTAAATCCACTATCAACAATACTAACAAAACAATTGAAGCAACAAATGAAATTCTCCGGAAAATAAGAGATGGCGAGGGAACCGCAGGTATGCTGGTAAATAATGATACCCTCTATACCAATCTTAAAAATGCTTCTGAAAGTCTGGATATCCTGATCAAAGACTTAAAAGAACACCCGAAAAGATATGTGCATTTTTCACTTTTTGGAGGAAAAGATAAAAAGAAAAAATAGGGGTGATTTTTTGACATTTTTGTTACCAAAATATTACAGAAATTTTCCTATTTAAAGAAGGTCTAAATTAATTTAGTTGAATAAAGTTAATCTTAACTTCAATTAAAGTTTATTAATGCTTTAATTAACAAATTATTAAAGATAATATTATCTAACAGTCAGTTTATTAGATAGATACACTTTTTTAATTTTTTTTTAAAATTTAAACTTCTGATAATAAAATAAATATATTTTTATTGATAAAGTCAATAGAAAATTTATTTTTTTTTTAATTTTTTTTTCACAAAATTGCTCTTAGAAATTATTGTTCTGGTATTTTTTTAATCACCTAAAACTTAATTAAATAAAAAAGATGCACAGGGAAGTTTGGAATAATTGTCTGAAGATTATTAAAGACAATGTACCCTCCATAAGCTTCAGGACGTGGTTTGAACCCATTATACCGGTCAGTCTTGAAAACAAAGTTTTAACAATTCAGGTACCAAGTCCCTTTTTCTATGAATATCTTGAGGAGAAGTATATTGAGATAATAAGCAAGACGTTGAGAAAGGAACTTGGCTACGATGCTAAATTGGAATACAGCATTGTTATGGAGAACAGCAGTTATTCCAATTCAAGACCTTACACGGTTAAATTCCCTGCAAAGAACAAGACCGACCTCAGGAACCGCCCGGTTACGGTACCTCTTAATGTTGAGGAGAATGCGATTAAGAATCCTTTTATAATACCAGGCATAAAGAAATTGAATATAGATGCGCATTTGAATTCTGACAATTCATTTGAAAATTTTATTGAGGGTGAATGCAACAGGCTGGCAAGGTCGGCAGGATATGCTGTGGCAAATAATCCCGGTGGCACTGCCTTTAATCCTTTGCTGATATACGGGGATTCAGGTCTTGGTAAAACACATCTTGCACAGGCTATTGGTATTGAAAATAAGCGGAAATTCCCTGAAAAAACAGTATTATATGTTAATGCCAATAAGTTTCAGACCCAGTTTGTTGAATCCATAAGAAATAACAATAAGAATGACTTTCTGCACTTTTACCAGATGATTGATGTACTTATTATCGATGACGTACATGAATTTGCGGGAAAAGAAAAAACGCAGGATACATTCTTCCACATCTTTAATCATATGCATCAGTCAGGTAAGCAGTTAATACTTACTTCTGACAAGCCGCCTGTTGAATTACAGGGACTGGAGCAACGCCTGTTGTCCAGGTTTAAGTGGGGTTTATCAGCTGACTTGCAGGTTCCTGATTATGAAACAAGAATAGCAATATTAAAGCAGAAGACCTATAAGGATGGTATTGAGCTGCCTGAGGAAGTTATTGAATATATTGCCACACAGATAACAGATAATATCAGGGAGCTGGAAGGTGCCTTAATCTCTTTACTTGCACAGTCGACATTAAACAAGAAAGAGATTACACTTGACCTGGCAAAGGAGATGATTGATAAACTGATAAAAAATACCAAGCGTGAAGTATCAATTGACTATATTCAGAAAGTGGTATGTAATTATTTTGACATTGGTATAGATGCTGTACAGTCGAAAACACGAAAGAGAGAAATAGTACAGGCAAGACAGGTTGCCATGTATTTTTCAAAAAACCTTACCAAATCATCACTTGCTACAATTGGTTCTCAGATCGGAGGCAAGGATCATGCAACGGTACTGCATGCCTGCAAGACTGTCAATAACCTGTATGATACAGATAAACACTTCAGAGGCCAGATTGAAGATATTGAGAAAAAACTGAAATTCTAGATTATAACTTCGTGGAACAGGGTTAATCAATTGACTGCTACTACTTATAAAACGATAGCTGACAAAGCAGAAGGAATATATAAAGATAAAGGCAGTAAATTTCTGGCATTCGGCTTTCCGGTTTCTTCCGTTGAAAATACACGGGAAATAATAAAAGAAATAAAGAAGAAACACCATGGTGCAAGGCACCATTGTTATGCTTACCGCATAGGAGAAGATACATGCAGGATGAATGATGACGGAGAACCCTCAAACACAGCAGGAAAACCTATTTATAACCAATTGCTTGCAGGCAACCTGACTAACATTATGGTTGTTGTTGTTCGTTATTTTGGCGGCATTCTGCTGGGTACAGGAGGATTGACAAACGCTTACAAATCGGCTACAATAAATATGTTACAGAATGCCAGGATCGTCAGCATGACTTTGTGCAGAATATATAAAATAGAGTTTCGATATGATGCTGCAGATGAGGTTTTCAGGATCATCAAAGAAGAAAAGCTGGAACAAAAGGAACAAATTATGGGTATGGATTGTTCTATTGTAACCAGCGTCCCGGTGGATAAAGAGAAGATTCTGGTTGACAGGTTTAAAAGGATCAATAGTGTAAATATTACTGCTCTTGATTGAGATAAAAAGTTTTCAATTTATATCAACAAGTATTTACTTCGATTTATTTCTTACATATATTTACTAATAAAAACACAGGCAAAACAATATTAAATAATGAAAAATAAAAGCCTTGTATCCATTAACGACTATACTAAGGAAGAATACCTGGGGATTTTGGACCTTGCCGAAAAATTTGAAAAGAACCCTGTACAAAATCTTCTGAAAGGTAAAGTTGTTGCCACCCTTTTTTTTGAACCCTCGACAAGAACCCGTCTAAGCTTTGAAAGTGCTGTAAGCAGGCTGGGAGGCCGGATTATTGGATTCAGTGATACTGAAACATCAAGTGTTACAAAGGGCGAGACATTATATGATACAATTAAGATTGTCAGTAATTATTGTGACCTCATTGTTATGCGGCATCCGCTCGAAGGCAGCGCACGTTTTGCCAGTGAGGTAACAAAAGTGCCTGTAATAAATGCAGGAGACGGGGCCAACCAGCATCCTACACAAACTTTGCTCGATTTATATTCAATAAGAAAAACCCAGGGCACGCTGGATAATCTGAATATTTTTATGGTTGGTGATCTGAAATACGGCCGTACTGTTCATTCACTGCTTATGGCAATGTCAAAGTTTAATACAAAATTTAATTTTATTTCGCCGGATGAGCTTAAAATGCCCATAGAATATAAATTATTCCTTGAAAATCAGCAAATCAAATACTATGAGCATAAAGACTTTACTGATATTGTCTCAAAAGCTGATATTATTTATATGACAAGAGTTCAGAAAGAGAGGTTTTCTGATCCTATTGAATATGAAAGGACGAAGAACTCTTATGTTTTGAAAAATGAAGTATTAAAAGGAACAAAAAAGAATTTGAAAATACTGCATCCCTTGCCTCGTGTTGGTGAGATAGAGCAGGAAGTAGATAAAAATCCCAAAGCATATTATTTCACGCAGGCATTAAACGGAGTATTTATTCGCCAGGCAATAATATCTGCAATTTTAGGATTAAAATCAAAATAAAACCAATAAGAGGATGAAAGATAAAATATTGGAAGTAAGTGCTATTAAAGACGGTACTGTTATAGACCATATACCGGCTGACAGCCTGTTTAATGTAATATCGATACTGGGACTTGACACCATAGATAATAAGATAACATTTGGTACTAACCTTGAAAGCAAGAAGCTCGGGAGGAAAGCAATCATTAAACTATCAGAGGTATTTTTCAGGGATACTGATATAAATAAAATTGCTCTTGTAGCACCTGAAGCAAAGCTGAATATTATCAAAAATTATAAAGTAGTGGAGAAAAAGATTGTTGAGGTCCCGAATGATATTGTGGGTATTGTAAAATGCATGAATCCACAGTGTGTTACTAATTCGGAACAAATAATCACCAGGTTCAAGGTTGTGTCAAAAAAAGATATACAGCTGAAATGCCATTATTGTGAGAAAATTACTGATAAGGAGCATACAGTAATAATATAACACCTGTTATCTTAACCTCTCATATGATTTTACAAGTGCTTCATCTTTTCTAATACCCCTCAAAGCCATTAATGTGAGTATAAGACTGATTATTGGAAATACAATAGATAATTTAAACGTATGACTGGAAACATTCAGCCTTTTTTTTATAACAACAAAGTAGAAATATATTAATACCATTAATCCTGCAAGCAACAAGATATTGTACAGACAAATCCTCATTTGCATATTTCTGTTGGTATATAAAAAGATGTTTATGAAACTGATAATTCCAATAACACAAGTAATAATAGTAACAGGAACAGTATAAACTATTATTTCAGAGTTCTCTGCAACATATCTTTTAATACCGTAGTTATAGTAAATCAATATCTCACCGCCACCGATAACAACTTCTGCTATCGGCAGTACTATCAGAAATACCATTAATATGGAAACTGATAGAAGATAAATCGATTGTGCCCTTTGTATCATAATTACAGCAAAAATACTTCTTTTATTGAAACTTTCTATACAAGGTTACTAACATATGTTAATTAGTAAAATTGTAACATTTTAAATTTTTAGATAGATTTGAGAATCTTATATAACAGGCGTTATATAGGAAGTACAACAATAAGCTGTTTTGATTATTTGGGGGATAGTAAATTTTGTTAATTGATAATATGGATGACAAGGAATTAAAGGCACTTATTTCACTTTTAGATGATTCTGATGCAGAGGTAATTAATGAGGTGACAGATAATCTTACCAGAAAGGGGCTGGATGTCATACCTGAGCTTGAAAAGGTGTGGGAGACTACATATAACGAAGTTTTGCAGGAGAGGTTAGAGAACATTATCAAGAATATTCAGTTATTCATTGTTAAAAAAAATATGGAAAACTGGATAAAGACCGGTGCTGAAAATATCCTGGAAGGGGCTTTTTATATTGCACAGTTTCAGTTTCCGGATATTACCTATAAAAGCATAAATGAAGAAATAGAAAAGGTATATAAAGATGTATGGATTGAGTATAACAATAATCTCACAGCTCTTGAAAAAGTGAACATATTGAATTTTATATTATATGACACTTATAAATACTCAAAGAAAACCACAAATTTTAATTCACCTCAGCATTCACATATAAACCAGGTATTAAGGACTAAAAAGGGAAGCCCTGTCTCACTGGCAATAATATATCTTTCACTTGCCGAAAAACTTAATTTACCTATTTGCGGTATTGACTATGAGA
>CAZFHF010000045.1:0-14458 GCA_964518655.1 uncultured Bacteroidales bacterium
AGCAGAATGAATTAAGCATTTTAACGGATGAAAATACTGATTATTTTACCATATTTTGGTGAAAGGCCGGAATGGTTAGACTATTTTATAAAAAGCTGTTCTTATAATACAAATATAAATTGGTTATTCTATGGCAATTTTGATAATAAATGCATAATTCCGGAAAATATTAAAATAAAGAATAAACAAATAGAGGATTTTAATAAGCTCGCTACTGCTAAGTTGAATTTTCCTGTTAATATTAATAATCCTTATAAAATTTGTGATTTCAGGCCTGCTTTTGGTGTAATATTTTCGGAATATATTGATGAGTATGATTTCTGGGGATATTGTGACCTGGATTTAATCTTTGGCACTATATCGAATTTTTTACAATTAGCTGATCTGAGGAAATATGATATAATAACTACCGGGCAGGATAATATGGCAGGACATTTTACTATCTACAGGAATAGTAATAGAATTAAGCAATTCTATAAAACTATATGGCATATTGAAAGAAAACTGAAAGATAGTGCCCGGCATTATTATCTGGATGAAAAATCTAACTATATTGGAGAACGATTAACCAAAACCGGAAAAAGAGAATTTAGATGGTATCCTGATATTATCAGACGAGCAACCAATAGCTTAAGATTTCGATTCCTGAAGGTTTTGCCTTTAATGCATGACATTAGCAGAATTCTTATTAATGAAGAAAGGCTGGGAAATATTAGGATTTGCCGAATAAATAATGTAAAATCCGACGACTATTATATTGACCAAAATATCAATAATTGGTTGATAGAATGGGAAAATGGCTCGCTTAAAGATCTTGGAGATAATACAGAACTTATGTATTTTCATTTCATTAAATCAAAGAATTTAAATAAATTCAGAATATCTGAGTTTAAAGACCAATCCATATTCAGAATTTCACAATATGGGATTAAATCCTAATCAGAGTATTTGTATTTTTTCAGAAACGGGTAATTAACCAATTCATTTTCAACAAGATTAATTAATTCTCCGGGCCACTTAATTCTATACCTTGATTTATTAGGTTTGGTATATACAATTGACGCACATTTATCCAGATAATCGTTATCTGCTTCTATTCCAAGAAAAGACAAAAGATTTTTAAGATTGTCTTTAGGTTCTTTTATAAATTCTTCGTGATATATATCAAATATATCATAATGTTTTTTTTCCTTCAGGTCTTTTAAAACACTGGCATTCTGAAAAAATTTATCGATGAATGGCAACAGATTAAATGAATTTGGAATATAATTTGGATTTATTTCTTCAAGTTTACGGAACATTATGGTAGTAATTATATCAAATGGATTACGAATAACATGGATAAGTTTTGGTTTAATATTTACTATTTTCTCAGTTTTTTCAAGTAATTCAGGATTAGTATAAAGTTTTGTTGAATTGGTTCCTCCATGTTTATCTCCAATAACACGCAACAATCTATATTTTCCCTGCCAGCTTACATCTACTTTATATGAGTATCCTGTCCAGGTATTATTTTTCTTTTTAGTATAATTTTGTGAATTTTTGATCAATGAATAGAATATTTGTTTTTTCTTGAAGCCTAACCTGACATGATCAAATAATCCCCATTCAATACCTATAATAACATCCGGATGAGCATCTAATAATGATGCGATTAAGGTATGTCCGCTTCTGCCATAACCAATGAAAAGGCAAAAAGTGATTATATTTTTATATTCTCTTTGACAAAGAAATCCCATAATAGCCGATGAAAAGTATGAATAAAGGAATTTTGATTTGTTAATTGATCTTGCGACTATTTCTGAAAACAATGTTTTCATTTGTTTGATATACAATATAGAACATTTAAAAAGGATACAAATGTAATGATAATCTAATAAACCTTAAATTGTTATAAAGTGATATTGAATATTTAACAATACTTATCAGGATCAAATTTACTTAACCTGACAATAATACTTTGCAAATTCTTTTTTCAAAAATATCCCTGGAATATTGTTTCAGATATTTATCACTGGCTTTGTTGCCAAGTTGGTATCTTAATTTTTTATTATTGACTAATAATTGAATTTTTGATGCAAGGAGCAGATAATCTTTTGGTTCCACGAGAAGCCCGTCAACGCCATCTTCGATGATTTCCGGTACTGCACCAACGGAAGAAGATATTATTGCAAGTTTTGCCTGCATTGCCTCCAGAATGACCAAAGGAAAGCATTCTTCACTAAAAAAGGAAGGAAAAACAAATATATCTGATTCAAGAAATACCCTTTCTTTTTCTTTATTAAAGCAGGGGCCCATTATGAAGACTTTTTCTGAGAGGTTATTCTCTGAGATAAAACGTATATATCTGTTAACTTCAGTGGTTCTATAATAATTACCATATACTTTTAACTCGTAATTATGAACCTTATCTGAAATATTCTTTATAGCCTCCAGCAGAACCATTAAGCCTTTCTCAGGCAACAGATTTGAGAAAAAAAGAATTTTGACAATACCATTTTTATTTTTTTCTGATTTTATCTTTGAATAAGAGAACAACATACAAGTATTTGGAATAATGAATGTTTTTATATTTACAAGTTTCAAATTTTCGAGTTCTTTTTTAAGTAAAATTTCCGAAGGATGTATAATTATTGAATTTTTAAATACAGTTTTATACATCCATTTAAATAGCAATTTTTTAGAATAATTGCTGATACCAATATTATTTAAATGGTATATAATTTTTGATTTATATAGTTTAATGATCATTGCATAGAAAAAGTCTCTGATAAAACCTTTTCCTACAGGCATTAGCGAAAAATAAACAACGTCGGGCTTGATTTTACTGAGGTTAATAAAAAGTCTTACTGCAATTGCAATAAATTTCAGAATCTTTTTGAGATTAAATTGCCTGATTTCGCTGAACTGTGATGAGAATTTTATTTCAACCAAATACTTGCTGAGATTTTTGTTTATGAGGGAGCTATAATAAATAATATTGTTCATCATACTCACTCCGTGAACAGGAGGGGGAAGTTGGATAAAGTAAAGAATTTTTGCCGGGGATTCTTTTCTTTTATTTATAGCAGTATTACCATTCATTAATAATTAACAGTTTATGGCTTTAATCAATTCAATATAGACTTTATCGAAGGAACAATTTTCAACTACAAATTCTCTGGCAGTCAAACCCAAATCCAACCTTAATTTGGAATTGGAATGAAGATAATGGATTTGCTCAATCATTTCGTTTCCATTTTCGAAAACCAGTGCATTTTTTTTATTATAGAGAACAAAGTTATCTAATCCTTTAATTTTTCTTGTAATAACAGCAATGCCGCATGCCATGGCTTCAAGAATGATATTAGGGAGTCCTTCCTGATAAGCATTATGGAGTAAAATGTCAGAAACCTGCAGATATTCATGTATATTGCTTTTAAAACCCAAAAACTGAATATTCTCATTTAACATTTTTTTTCCATTCTTCAATATTGTTTGGGTTTCTGAGTTGAAATCAGACAATAAATGGCCATTTTTCAATGATGTTTCTCCTGCGATCAAATAAAGAAAAGGTATTTCCATGCTTTCTAAATATTTAAAGATCTCTTCATAACCTTTTCTGTGTATTAAAAATCCCGCTGATAAAATTATCAGTCTGTTGTCAGGAAGATTTAATTTTTTTCTCAGACTTTCTTTCTCTATACCGATAAGAGGTGCAAATTTATTTGGATCAACACCTTGAGCAATTTCTAATATTTTAAAATCATTTTTTAAAATAGACACATATCTTTTTGAGAATTCAGTATTTATTGAAAAATAAATGTTGATTATACGAAACAGGAATTTATAAAATGATCTTAACAAAAAGAACTTTGAAACAATTAATGTATTTATATCATCAACATCAATTAGTTGCGATTGAAAGACTACTTTTTTATTAAGTATTTTACTAAGAAGAATTATAAATTCAAATCCAATAATTTTCCCTCCATAAATGAATATATATTTACTCTTCAATATATATTTAAAGTAGTATAATATTATTAAAGGAAGAGAAAAAACTTTTTGAATTTGTGATTTGTTAAAATATGGTATCCTCGTAATATTTATATTATCGACCGCTTCATGCTTTCTATATTTTAAATTACGGTTAAATGTTAAAAGTGTAAATGATACAGATTTCCGGTAAAGATATTTACAAAAATTAAATGCATTAATACCTGTTCCGGCAGTATCAGGCAATGTGAAAGGTGTAACTATTAAAAAGGCAGTTGAATTAATTAATTCACACATTTTGAAGTTTGCACTGATTAAAAGATAAATTTATACTGCTAAAATTATATTTTAGTATACTGTATTCTTTAATTAGTTCAGGTAAAGCATAAAACATTTTTCCCGAAGCTTTCACTGAATCATGAAAGACCACTATTGAACCCGGGCGGATATTTTCCAATACAACTGACAGGCATTTTTCATTGCTTATCTTTTCATTGAAATCCATGCTTATAACGTCCCACATAATAATATTATAATAATGCCGGAGATATTTCAGCTGCGTTCGCTTTATCTTTCCGTATGGCGGCCTGAAAAGTTTTGATTTTATCAATGCTCCGGCAAGTTCAATATCTGCATAGTATTCCCTGTTATTTATTTCCCAGCCTTTTAAATGGCTGTATGTATGGTTCCCAACGGCATGCCCTCTCTTAAGAATCTCATCGTATATCGCAGGATACCTTTCAACGTTTTTTCCGATACAAAAGAATGTAGCCTTTGCATTATAGGAATCTAATATATCAAGCACTCTGGGTGTCACAGAAGGAGTAGGACCATCATCAAAAGTCAGGTATATTTCTTTTTTTCCGTCACGCAAATCCCAGATCAGACTGTAGTATATTTTTTTTATCAAATATGGGGTTTTTGCTGAAACCATATTGTTAAAACATGGAGAAATTTAATGCCGCAGTATATTTCTCATATTTTTCCCTGAGTTCAATACTTTGATCTTCCTGATTATAAAGGTTTGAATATTTCGCAAGCTCACCCAGGATATGCATACTTATGCGCTTCTCATATGAAAGGCAGTTTTTATATCTGTTATCAAGACTTACATAATAGTCCAGGTCATTGCAGACATTCTCAGAAAGCTGGACTAATATTGAATTTGCCTTTTCTATGTGTCCCAGTCTAAAGTAATTATCAATTATTGCCAGATTAAAAACATCAAACCTTACAACATTATTCGGTATAAGCTCAATACATTTATCAAGTACTATTATAGCGGAATCAGGTTTGTTTTCTTCAATTAACGCATCTGCCAGCCGGGCGAAGTTATTTCTGAAGTTTGAAAGCATCCTCAGGATATTCTCATCCAGGTATAAAGTTGTATCTTCAATACCTCCCCATTTGAATTTATTAATCATATTATCCATCATTATTTCAGGATCGATACTCCCGCGGTAATAATATGAATCGCTTGATTTTATTGGAACGATCTTATATGCAAGGCCATGTATTTGAAAATAATCATCAAGGTCAAGATAATTATCACTTGCAACAGTAATAGCATAATAAATTGGCCTGTCCCAGTTATTTGTTGCAAGAAAGTCAAGTACCATCATGTGGTTTTTTGTTATATACCTTTTATTAAGTGTAAAATTAACTGAGGGTACTAACCTGTCTGCCATTTCAGCTCTTATTGTACCATTTTGAATGACTTTTGCCGAATCAACAGGTATACTGAATCTTTTGTTGGGGAAATAATCTATTAATTCACCGATATTGGGAATTCTTTTTGTATCCGGATTATCATCAGCAAGAAATTCAATAGCTTTTTTCAAATCAGTATATCCTTTTAATCTTTCAATTATATATACAATATCTCTGTTTCCCTGTCTGTATTTTTCCTGTGTAAGAGTCATAGGCAAGGGATCAGATTTATACGCCCGTCTTTCCATTTGTTCTATATACCAGTCTGCTCCAAGGTAACTAAGATTTACTACCCTGATATCTGTTCTTATCCCTTCAACTTCCTGGACATACCATAGAGGGAATGTGTCATTATCTCCGTTAGTAAATAAAATAGCATTAGGGGCACAGGAATTTAAATAGTTGCTTGCAAAATCCCTGGCAAAATATCTTCCCGAGCGATCATGATCATCCCAGTTTTCTCTTGCCATCAGCACAGGCCCGGCTAAAAGACATATTGCTATTGAAATAAAAGCGCTGGGTTCTGATGGCAGTAACTTTTTTATCTGGTCCGCAAGTGCTGCAACACCAAGGCCGATCCATATTGCAAACGCATAAAAAGACCCTGCATAAGCATAATCACGCTCCCTTGGTTGATACGGATATTGATTAAGATAAAACACAATTGCTATACCTGTCATAAAAAACAGGATCATGACTATCCAGAAATCTTTTTTATGTTTTTTATAGTGAAATACCAGTCCGAACAGCCCCAGAATTAAAGGGAGAAAGTAATATCTGTTTCTTGCTTTGTTCTCAGTTAAACTTTCAGGCAGGTTATCCTGGTTTCCAAGCCTTATTTCATCTATGAACTTAATACCGCTTATCCAGTTTCCGTTAACAATGTCCTTGAATCCGTATTGATCATAACCATGACCTTGTATATCATTTTGTCTTCCTGCAAAGTTCCACATGAAATACCTGAAATACATGTGTCCCAGTTGGTACCTGAATAAAAATTTCAGATTCTGAATAAATGTAGGGCTTTTCTTTCCATTCTGCCTGTCATAGACAATATTACCCTCCCTGTCTCTTAATGGGATTCCTTCTTTATCGGTCTTGGGTTCGTAAAGATCTTTTTCATCAAGATTAGCCCATTTGATATATGCATTAATGTGATTTGATTCTGAACTCCACATTCTTGGTCCTAATGTTATAAAATCCTTGTCAAATACGTATTTTCGTTTGTTATGTGTTTTTACATACCGACCGTTTATTGGGGTATAGACAGGCCCGCCTTTTTTTGTTTCAACTATCGGGGCATTAAAGTATTGTCCTCTGATGAGAGGCCGGTCCCCATATTGCTCCCTGTTCAAATATGATAATAATGAAAATAATGTCTCTGGATTATTCTGATCCATAGGAGGATTAGCTTTAGACCTGATAATAATTGTTGCGTATGTGGAATAGCCTATAAGAATAACAGTAATAACTGCTAACATCGTATTGATAAGGACGTTGTTCTTCTTTCTGCTTGTATAAAGGCCCCAGGCCAACAATCCCGCAATTAATATTCCATAGAAAAGTGTACCTGACATATATGGAAGATGCAGGCTGTTTACAAAAAATAATTCAAACTTAGTGGCAATAATTACTGTCCCCGGTACAATAATATATATTATTCCTCCCAATATGACGGCTGCAACAATAAATGCACTAATTATACCTCCCCTTGTAACCTGGTACTTTTTAAAATAATAAACAAGGACAATCGCAGGAATTGCCAGCAGGTTAAGCAGGTGTACCCCTATTGAAAGTCCCATTAAATAAGCAATAAATATAAGCCATCTGTTCGCATATGGCTCATCAGCAACATTTTCCCATTTCAGTATAGCCCAGAATACAATAGCAGTAAAAAGGGACGAGGTGGCATATACCTCCCCCTCAACTGCAGAAAACCAGAAAGTATCTGAAAAGGTATATGCTAATGCTCCTGTCAGACCGCTTCCTATTATTACAAGATAATTATAGGTACTAAAATCATCATTGTTGATAAGAATTTTCCTTGCAAGGTGAGTGATTGTCCAGAAAAGGAATAATATAGTAAGTGCGCTGGCAAAGGCTGATAACGAATTAACCATCAAAGCCACACGCGAGGTGTTGCTGCCGGCAAATAATGTAAAAAACCTGGCGAAAATCATAAAGAATGGTGCACCGGGGGGATGTCCGACTTCAAGCTTGTATGATGAAGATATAAATTCCCCGCAGTCCCAGAAACTTGACGTCGGTTCAACAGTCGATAAGTATACAAAAACCGCGACTAAAAAAGTTATCCAGCCAGCAATATTATTAATAAGATTAAACTTTTTCATCCATTTAAGATTTTATAACAACAAACAAAGAACGAGAAATTTTATGTAATATTAAAATGCGAAAGCTAAGATATATTTTTTTTATTGTCGATAATAAATCTCCATGGTTTGTTTTTCCAGTATTCTCCGGCATAATCAATGCCGATTCTTTTATCTGTTATGTATTCTACATTTTCATTATAATCTTCAATCCAGATTCTATTAGATACAAGCATGTTTTCCCCATAAAAACTTCTATCAATACCAAGATTACGGGTCAACTTTCCCGGCCCGTTAAATCCTTCTATGCCTCTGATTAACACAGCCTGAGGATCTCCTGGTAATCCTGTAACAATATTTAACATCCAGTACATGCCGTAAACTAAATACACATATATATGTCCGCCACCGGAATACATTATCTCATTCCGTTTTGTTTTTCCTTTACTGGCATGACTTGCAGCATCCTCTTCACCCCGGTATGCTTCCACTTCCAGTATTTTATATCCGTTCTGAACTTTATCAGTGTTAATAACCAGGTATTTTCCAAGCAAACCTGGTGCTACCTCAAGAACATCGTTCTCGAAAAAAGCTGCTGAATTTATAATATTTTGCTTCTGAAATTTCAACTTTTAAAACAATATATTGAGTATTAACTGATGCAGGAATGAAATATCCAATGGTTATTCATTTTTAAGACCTAAAAGTAACAATGAATAGAAGTATGAGAAGAATGAAATACCAGCATGGGTTTCCAATGTATCTTCATTCAACATCGAAATAAAAGCAATCAACAAAAAGACTATCAACAGGAAGTCCTTTTGTTTCTTTTCATATTTCACAGGATATATCAGGGAGAATATGATCCAGAGGGAACCGAATATGCCAAATGTCAGGCAAAAAGTAATGAACTGATTATGTGCCCGTAATCTCCATTTCTTTGCCAATGGTGAATGGGAGATGTTGTATTGTATGTCAAAGGCTTTTTTAACATCACCTGTTCCAACACCAAACCAGAAATGCTTTTTAATAATCTCTAGCGCATTTTTTTGAAATTCAAAACGTTGCGTGAATGAATGTCCACTGGGATTTCCTGTTTTAATATATGTGTCTATTTCCCAAATTATCTGATACAGCCTTGGATAAATCCTGTATTTGTTTTGAAAGATATAATTTGAATACCCGTTTTCGATTGAAACTATATCTTCCGGTGTTAATTTTGCTATTCCCGTGGAGTCTTTCCTGTAACCTTTAGACGTTAAATATCTGATCAGAGTATGTTTAAGACTTTGTCCTTTTTTATCCTTGCCGGTATAATCGTATTTACTTACCTTATTCCATTCTTTCTGCAGTTCAGTTTCACAGATGTAAAGCCATACATAATTTCCGTTTTCAATAGACTTGTCATTAAAATTATGATAATATTTATTTCCGTTTACGGTATATTTTTCAATTGATTCAACATCTGTTTCCGTAGTAGAATAAAACTTCCTTACCGATATGGTAACATAATTTGTTGCGACTAATATTATAGCCAATAGCGTTAGTATTATTCCTGTTCTTATAAATAAAACTTTTTGACTCAGTGCCCAATTAATAATAATTATCGGAGCAAGTAAAGTGAAGATTAATATTCCGGTAAATGATTGCAGTAAGAACAGGAATATCATAAGCCATATAGCGGCTGCCAGGTATAATATTTTTATTCCCAAAGAAGATTTATATGTGTTGTAAAGTATAAAATATACTAAAGTAAAGAGAGCTATATTTATTAATAGTGCAAACCTGATATGTGATATAAAAGGCGAGATATCCCTTATATCTCCGACTTCTATTTTTGTAAAACCAAATAGTATTAATGTACTGATCAAAGAACTGACAATAACAGTAGCTATAAAAAGCAGTAAAAGATATTTAACCTGTTTCCGGGTTAAAGCTTCTGAAGTCCCTATTATTAAAGGAAGAGCTAAAAAGGGAAGCTTAATTTTCAAATCATGAAATGCATAATGAAGATCATTCGAATAAAAAAGACCAAGAATATGAATAACATATATAGATATTATAAAGAGCAGGCTTTTGCGTTGTTTTAAAATTTGAAATTTTCTATTAAAGTTACCTTCAACTAACCAGTTGGCAGCCAATAACAATTCGGAGACACTCATCGCAAATAATGAGACAGGTAAGCTAATTCCAAGTATAGCTAAAGCAAAAATATAAATAATCCTGTGAATATCTTGCCTTGAATATCGCATCAAAAAATGAAAAATTATGAATTCAGATGATTATTTTGAATCAAATATTAGAAAAACTTCAATAATAATAATAAATATTTTAAGTAATTTAATTTTTAGCAATTAAATTCTCAGACTAATATCTCCATAAACAATAAATTATTGAATATATAACTAATAAGAGATATTCAAATATGTTCTGTAATTGGCTTTGTCTATGTTAAATTTACTAAATAAAAAACAGTTATAAGTGTTGTAATATTAAAAATAATTGTATTTTTGCACTCCACAAAATTAACCCCTGGTTAAAATTGTTTTGAGGAAAAAATTATTGTAAGGAGAATAGTATGATTTATAAAACAATATCAGCGAATAAAACAGATATACAGAAGGAATGGTATATTGTTGATGCAACGGATCAGATTTTGGGCAGATTTTGTTCAAAAATAGCCAGGATTCTCAGGGGCAAGAATAAGCCAAACTTCACACCTCATGTTGATTGTGGAGATAATATTATAGTTATAAATGCAGAAAAGATAAAGCTGACAGGCAAGAAATGGACCGACAAAATATATGTTCGCCATTCAGGATATCCAGGCGGACAAAAATTTACAACTCCTGAGGAACTGTTAAGTAAAAATCCTGTTAAAATAGTTGAAATGGCTGTTAAGGGGATGCTTCCGAAAAATAAATTAGGCAGTGAATTATTCAGGCATCTATACGTTTATACAGGACAAGAACATCCTCATCAGGGGCAGCAGGCCAAAGAATTGGATTTAAGTTTAATTAAATAATAATTATGGAAGTAGTTAGTGCTATTGGAAGGAGAAAAGCTGCAATAGCTCGTATATATGTGAGCGAAGGGAAAGGTACGATTAATATTAATAAAAGAGATTTTAAAGAATATTTTCCTCTTGAGCAGTATCAGTATATGATTCAACAACCTTTGACGATTGTTGATTCACTTAATAAATACGACATTAAGGCTAACCTGCATGGAGGAGGTATCAAAGGTCAGGCAGAAGCACTAAAACTTGCCATTGCAAGAGCTCTTGTAAAGATTAATCCTGAAAATAAAGATCAGATAAAAGCAAATAAATTACTAACCAGAGACCCCCGCGTTGTTGAAAGGAAAAAACCAGGAAGGCCAAAAGCCAGAAAGAGATTTCAATTTAGTAAACGTTAATATGTTAAAAGATTGTTTAGTATCTAAATCGCCAGGATTCATTCAGATATTTTAATGACTACCTGGAGATTGACAAAATAAGAATGTAAACAAAAATAATATGGAAAGAACTAATATTAAAGAACTATTAGATGCAGGTGTTCATTTTGGACATCTGAAAAGAAAGTGGAATCCCCATATGGCTCCTTATATTTTTATGGAGCGCAATGGTATACACATTATTGATCTTCAGAAAACAATAGCAAAAATTGAAGAAGCAAGTGCCGCATTAAAGCAAATTGCTAAATCGGGACGTAAGATATTATTTGTTGCTACAAAGAAGCAGGCAAAGGAGCTGGTTGCAGAAAGAGTGAAGCAAATTAATATGCCATATGTTACGGAAAGATGGCCTGGCGGAATGTTAACCAACTTCCCCACCATCCGGAAAGCTGTGAAAAAGATGATTACTATCGATAAGATGGCAACGGATGGGACATTTAACAATATGTCAAAGAGGGAAAGATTGCAAATTACAAGGCAAAGGGCAAAATTAGAAAAGAACCTTGGCAGTATTGCCGACCTGACAAGATTACCCGCAGCATTATTCATTGTTGATATATCAAAAGAGTATATTGCCGTACATGAGGCACAAAGGCTTAATATTCCTGTTTTTGCAATAGTAGATACAAATTCAGATCCAAATGAGGTTGATTTTCCTATTCCGGCAAATGATGATGCATCTAAATCAATATCATTGATTATTGATATACTTTGTAAGGCTATTAGGGAAGGTCTTGAGGAAAGGAAAATAGAAAGAGAGAAAGAAGCGGCAAGCAAGGAGAAAGGTGCAAAAAAGGAAGAAGTTAATGAAGAGGACTATGATGAAGAAGAGGAGCATGAAGAACCGGATGATAAGGAAGAAGAGGCAGAACAGTCAACTGATATCGATATCGAGGATGAAATTGTGGAGGAAGATATACCGGCAATAAAAAAGGACAGCAAAAAATCTCCGGCAAAGAAAATTGAAGCAAGAAAAGCCGACAGAGAACCAGAATAAAACAATATATTAAAGAAATATCATGTCACAGATAACAGCAGCAGAAGTTAGCAAACTTAGAAAAGTTACAGGAGCAGGAATGATGGATTGCAAAAAAGCCCTGCAGGAATCAAATGGTGATTTTGAAAAAGCTATAGAAATCATTAGAAAAAAAGGACAGGCAATAGCAAACAAGAGAGCTGACAGAGAAGCAAGCGAAGGAGTGGTCCTCGCCAGAACAAATAAAGATGCTACTTTTGGAGTTATAATAATGCTAAATTGTGAAACAGACTTTGTAGCAAAAAATGAGGATTTTATAAAACTTGCTGAGTCTATTATAGATCTTGCTGTAAAAGAAAATCCTGAAAACCTCGAAGAACTTGAAAAATTGGAGATCGACGGGAAGCCTGTGGCTGAGAAAATAATTGAGCAAGTTGGCATAATAGGAGAAAAGTTAAGTCTGACATATTACGGGAAAGTTGAAGCAGCCCAGGTTATCCCGTATATTCATCCCGGAAATAAGCTGGCGACCTTAGCAGGATTTAATAAAGTAGTAGATATACAGGCTGGAAAAGATATAGCAATGCAGGTTGCAGCGATGAATCCTATTGCAATTGATAAAGATGATGTTTCACAGGAAGTCATTGAAAAAGAGAAGGAAATAGGAAGAGAACAAGCAAGGCGCGAAGGCAAACCGGAAAATATCCTTGATAAAATAGCTGAAGGCAAATTGAACAAATTTTATAAGGAAAGTACGTTGCTTAACCAGGAATTCACTAAAGACTCAAAAAAGACCGTGAGACAATATCTTCAGGAAGTTGATAATGATTTAAAAGTTACGGCTTTCAAGAGATATAGCCTGAAAGATTAATGTACATGATCTGCTCACCGGAAAGATAAATAACAAAAATAACTTACTGTGTTTTCGTAATGCGATTTTATAAAGTGAATTATAAAATGTGTTGAGTATTTTATAATTGAAAATATCATTTTATATTTATTGTAGCATAATATTCAGATAAAACAGAAGCAATTATGTATAAAAAGGTGTTAATAAAACTTAGCGGTGAGTCACTTATGGGTGAAGAACCTTATGGTATTGATGAGGCTAAATTGTTAGATTATGCTGCCCAAATTAAAGATTTAGTGGAGTTAGGTGTTCAGGCAGGGATAGTAATAGGAGGAGGAAACATATTCAGGGGATTAAGTGGTGCCAAAAGCGGATTTGATCGTGTTAAAGGTGATTACATGGGAATGCTCGCAACAGTAATAAACGGACTTGCCATTCAATCAGCGCTGGAAAAAAGGGGAATAAAATCAAGACTTTTTACTGCAATCGATATGCAACCTGTGGGAGAAAGGTTTAATAAAGTGAGAGTTTTAGAAGCTTTAGAAAAAAGAGAGGTAGCAATATTTACTTTTGGCACAGGTAATCCTTATTTTACAACAGATACTGCTGCAGCACTAAGAGGTATTGAGATGGAAGCCGAAGTTATATTAAAAGGGACCAGAGTGGACGGAGTATATTCTGCAGATCCTGAAAAAGATAAATCAGCTGTGAAATTTGAATATATTACTTTTGATGAAGCATATAATAAAGGGCTTAAAATAATGGATTTAACTGCTATTACGATGTGCAGGGAAAATAACATTAGTATCATTGTTTTTAATATTAATATATCAGGAAATTTACTAAAAGCTGTAAAAGGAGAAAAAATAGGAACATTGATAGAGAATTAATTAGTGTATAGTACTTTAAAAAGTTGGAATTCAGTTTTTAATTAGTACAATTTATTTTTTAAATTTGTTTTAATACAACTAAAAAATTCTTTTATGGAAGAAGCACAATTTTATATTGACGAGGCAAAAGAAAAAATGGAGAAAGCGATTGATCACCTGCAGGATGAATTAATGAGAATAAGGGCAGGTAAAGCAACGCCAACTTTGTTAGATGGAATTTCTGTCGACTATTATGGTGTTATGACACCTTTATCCCAGGTATCAAATA
>CAZFHF010000046.1:0-14288 GCA_964518655.1 uncultured Bacteroidales bacterium
ATGCTGAAACTAAAAACAGGATAGAAAAAGGAAAGCAAATACTGGAAGATAAACTTAAGGAATTAAACCTTAAACCTTCTTCAAGAATTTTTAAAAAACTGTTCCCCGGATACGGTGTTTACTCAAAAGATGAACTCTATAGCAAAATTGGAAGCGGTATTATTAAACTGAATAATCTTAAAAAGATACTTAAAAAGAATACTAAAAGCAAGTGGATAAGATACTGGGAAATTCAATTTGCAAAATCATCGCAAAGAATGAAAAGGCCGGCAAATACAAGTAAGACCGGATCAGTAAAAAGCAATTTATCAACCCCTGTCCTTCTTAAAGAGAATATAGATGATGTAAAACCTGAATATACAATAGCCAAATGCTGTAATCCCATTCCCGGTGATAATGTTATTGGATATAAAGAAAAGGATTCCCGGGCACAAGTCATTGTGCATAAATCCAATTGCCCTATGGCAATCAAATTGTCATCCAGCAAAGGAGACAATATCGTTCCCGTTAAGTGGACAACTCATAAATTGCTCTCTTTCCTTGTAAAAATTGCTATTAACGGAACCGACCGCTTTGGTATTTATAATGATATTACTACTGTTATTTCAAAACAATTAAATGTCAATATCAGGACTATTAATCTTGCAAGTCATGATGGTATATGGGAAGGAACAATCGACCTTTATGTTCATGACACAAAGGATGTTAATAATTTAATAATGAATATTAGCAAGATTAAAGGGGTGGAGGCTGTAAACCGCGTAGAGACTATATAATTCAATTCTAAAATAAATCTTAATAACATTTATTTCTTAAAAAATTTCTTTATATTAGCATCTTATTTTTAATTAGTCTAAGTTATGATTTCTACTGATATAAAAGATACGGTTAAAAAGATATTTACGGACTATCTTGAGAAAAAAGGACACAGAAAGACACCTGAAAGGTATGCTATTTTAGATGAGATATACTCCAGAGACGAACACTTTGATATTGAAACACTGTATATTTTTATGAAAAATAAGAATTACCGTGTCAGCAGGGCAACGTTATATAATACTATTGAGCTGTTATTAGACTGCGATTTAGTAATAAAGCATCAGTTTGGAAAGAATATAGCACAGTTTGAAAAGGCTTATCAATGCAGGCAACACGATCATCTTATAGACGTTAACACAGGTAAGGTTATAGAATTCTGCGATCCCCGTTTAAAGGATATCATTGATACAGCATGCCGGCTTCATAAATTCACACCTTCGCATCATTCGCTATATATTTATGGTTCCAAAAATGAGACCTCTGAAAATAAGAAAGCCGAATAACGATATCAATTATATTTTCACAAACACTCCCTCCCGTAACATTGAGTTCAGCATGCTATCCGATAATTACAACATCCCGTTAGTTCTTGAAAAAGTCTTAAAAACTTTTGATTATAATTTATAAAATCGGGATGCAAATTGAAGAAAATATTTGTACCTTTCAAGCCGTTTAAAACTTAAAAAGTTTATTGACAAATGAAAGTTGATGTTCTGTTAGGTCTTCAGTGGGGAGACGAAGGTAAAGGCAAAATAGTGGACGTATTAACACCCAGGTATGATATTATTGCACGTTTTCAGGGTGGCCCAAATGCAGGTCATACACTGGAGTTCAATAATATTAAACATATATTGCATACAATACCCTCGGGGATATTCAGAAAGGATCAGATTAATATAGTAGGAAACGGGCTTGTGATGGATCCGATAGTATTTAAAGAAGAGATAGATGCTCTTGGAAAGTTGGGTGTTGATTTGACCAATAAACTTTTCATATCAAAAAAAACACATCTTATTTTACCCACACACAAGATTTTGGATGCTGCTTCAGAAGCTGCCAAAGGAAAAACCAAAATAGGATCGACCCTTAAAGGTATTACTCCAACCTATATGGACAAAACAGGAAGAAACGGCCTTCGTATTGGCGATATTATTACAGATGATTTTTATGACAAATATGAATTCCTCAAATCAAAACATAAGGAACTGCTAAAACAGTACGATTATGAATATAATATTGAAGAATATGAAAGTGGCTGGTTTGAAGGTATCGAGGTATTAAAAAGATTCAAATTTGTTGACAGTGAATACCTGATAAATAAATACTTAAAAGAGAAGCGTACAATATTGGCTGAAGGAGCCCAGGGAACATTACTTGATATTGATTTTGGTTCATATCCCTATGTTACTTCTTCAAATACAGTCTGTGCAGGGGCATGTATAGGATTAGGTGTGGCACCCGGCAGAATAGGCGAAGTATTTGGAATATTTAAGGCATATTGTACAAGGGTTGGCAGCGGTCCTTTCCCTACAGAACAGAAAAATGTGATAGGTAAACTTTTACGTGATAAAGGGAAGGAATACGGAGCAACAACAGGAAGACCGAGAAGATGCGGATGGCTTGATCTTCCCGCTCTGAAATACTCAATTATGCTGAATGGTGTAACACAGTTGTTCATGACAAAAGCAGATGTATTGTCAGGTTTTTCATCAATCAAAATATGTACAAAATATAAAATTAATGGTAAAGAGACGGATCAGCTGCCTCATGATCTTTACAATGTTTCGGAACCTGTATATAAAAAAATTGACGGCTGGGAGAAAGATATTTCCAACCTTAATTCAAAAGATGAAATACCTGTTGAACTAAATAATTACATGAGTTTTATTGAAAATGAAGTTGGAGTTCCAATAACCATTGTTTCTATCGGACCGAACAGAAATCAAATAATATTCAGAAAATAACTACCTTTATTTTCCCTGTTATTCAGTTTTATTTGGTAATTCAAGACCATACCCAGAAACCTTATCTTCTTTCCTTAGCAGAAAGGCAAAAACCAGTCCTAAAAATCCCAGTACTGCTAATAAAAGTATAGGGTATGTATAGTTATAAACTGCTGTTCCTTCTGTAACCATTTCCCTTGTTATTCCAGGATTGGTGGAATCGAGCACAAGTCCTATTAAAATTGGGAACAGCCATAATCCTATATTTTGTATAGAAAACATTAGTCCGTATGCGGAACCTATTTTACTTGTTTCCACTATTTTGGCAACTGATGGCCACATGGCAGCCGGAACGAGTGAGAATGCCACACCAAGAACAAACATTGGAATATACGGATTAAGGTTAGTAAATGTAAAAGTTAGATGAACAAATATTAACAGCAGGGAACCAAGAATCATTAATGAAGCGCTTTTACCTTTAATATCAGCAAACCAGCCAAACAAGGGTGTAAAAATAATTGTGCCAAAAGGTAATATTGAAGTTATTTTGCCGCTTAACTCGCCCGGTAATCCGAACTTATTCTCAAGCATGTCAGTAGCATACTTTAAAAAGGGAAATACTGCCGAATAAAATGTTACGCATAACAAAGTAATGTATATAAACGAAGGAATTTTCACCAGCTTAACAACATCTCTAAGCTTAAACTCATCTTCAGGAGTATGAGCAAGTTGGAATTTTGTTATCCTGTCATACCTTATATCAAAAAACATATATATAATAAATGCCAGCATAGCTATAGCCAGGAGGCTTGCTGCAAACCATATAGGCCGGTTCCAGAACGAATCTGTTGAAAGGCTTCTGGATAAAAACAAAGCCAGGGCAGTGCCAAAACGGGCAATAGCAATATTTATACCTAATGCCATGGCCAGTTCTTTACCTTTAAACCACTTCACCACTACCTTAGAAACAACGACAATACTTGTTTCAGCTCCCAGCCCGAATAAAAAGAAACCTAATGACATCATTTTTAAAGACGGTGAATAGGATTTTAATATGCTGCTTATAAAATTATATCCCATTCCGCCACTGTTAAAATAATCAGATGCACCGTATGCAGTAAGAAATGATCCCACAACCATAAATGCTATAAAAACAAACCCTGTAATCCTTATCCCTATTTTATCAAGAATGATCCCTCCAATTACTGCCATTAATAAGAATACATTAGGTATTGAATATGCGGAAACCAGAAAGCCATATGCAGTGTTACTGAATCCGAGATGCTCCCTAAGTAAACTTTGCAAGGGAGACAGTGCATCATAAAAATAATAGTTTGCAGCCATAACTATACTTACAACAATTAATATGACCCAGCGAAAAGATTTAGCATCTTTTAATGGTCTTGCAATATTTTCCATAATCTTAATATTTTATCAATATGATTTTTAAAAAATTAAGCAATCATAATAAAAAAAAGTCAATATATATCCAAAACTTTCTTAATAATGACAATTTCAAATAATTATAAATAGGTTACAATATAACTATGACAAGACAATTGTTCTAATTAAAATTCAATTTTTGAAAATATATTTACATATTTGCTAGCTAAAATTTTCATAATACTTAATTGTTCAATAATCAATATTATAAACTATTGGAAATATGAAAGAAGCGATTGCTATTTTATGCGCAGGAGGGCCTGCTCCGGGAATAAACACTGTTATAGGTTCAGTCACCAAGGTTTTTGCTAATGCGGGTTTTAATGTACTGGGAGTTCATGGTGGTTATGGCACCATTTTTACAAAGGATCCTGATTTTGAATATCTTGATTTTCTTTTTGCAGATAAAATTTACAGCCAGGGAGGCTCTATTTTAAGAATGAGCAGATTTAAACCAAAAGATAAGGATTTTAAAACAGATTTTTTTGTTCAGAATAATATTAAACTTCTTGTAACAATTGGTGGAGATGATACTGCCTCAACGGCAAACAGGCTTAGTAAATTTCTGGCATCCAAAAAAGTGGAAGTGGCAAATATTCATGTTCCTAAAACTATTGATAATGACCTGCCGCTTCCTGAGGGAGATCCGACTTTTGGATATCATTCGGCTAAAGAAGAAGGTGTGAGGCTGGCAACAACTATTTATGAAGATGCACGTACCAGCGGTAACTGGTTCATCGTATCGGCCATGGGAAGGGAAGCAGGCCATTTAGCATTTGGAATAGGCACTGCATGCCATTACCCGATGATTATAATACCTGAAATGTTTAACAAAGTAAAGGTTTCATTTGACAGGATCACACGCATGATAATATCTTCAATAATTAAAAGACAAATTCTGGATATTACCTATGGTGCTGTAATAATAAGTGAAGGCGTGTTTCACTTTATGAATGATGAAGAGATTGAATCATCAGGAATAAACTTTACCTATGATGAACATGGACATCCTGAGTTAGGCAATGTAAGCAAATCTCATATTTTTAATATGATGCTGCAGCACCGGTTAAAAAGACTGAATATAAATGTACGCAGCCGTCCTAATGAAATTGGCTATGAACTAAGGTGTTGCAGGCCAATCGCATATGATTTGACCTATGCAACATTGCTGGGCACGAGTATTTATAAGCTTTATCGGGAAGGTAAAACAGGCTGTATGGTTACAGTTAATCCAAAAGGAGATGTAACCCCACTGTATTTAAAAGATGTTGAAGACAAATACGGTAAAATAAAACCCCGGCTTGTGAATATTGAATCCGAGAGGGTTAAGCTGGTTTTTGAAAATAATCTGCATTATCTGACACCTGCTGACTACGATAAGGCTGTAAAGTACCTGCCTAATCCGGAAGACTATGATTTCAAGAAAATATTGAGATGGGATTAGGTGATGGAAGATAGAAGTTAGAGACCGGAAGTTTATGGCAACGATATCAATCTAATTTTAACAAACTTTACTATATTTACATTTACTAATAAAATGTCTAAATCTTTTGTAATTTTTATTGATAGTATTTCTGGCCAAATTCACTTAAAACTAACACAAAAGCTATTATTATGGTATATGTAAAAAAGAATAAGGGCACAATCGCAATATTAACAGGAGGTGGAGATGTCCCTGGTTTGAATCCGGCAATAAGGGCCATCACCATAAGAGCACTCAGGGAAGGATACAAGGTATTGGGATTGCGCAGGGGATGGGCAGGATTATTAGAGCTGGTAAGGGATAAAAAGAAGAGTAATGGTGACAAATATATTGAACTGTCTGAAGAAATTGTTAATAAAGCCGGAAGAACAGGGGGTACATTTCTTCATACTTCAAGAACAAGACCGAGCCATGTTCCAAAGATCAATATTCCTGAGCAGTACAAAGATAAATATACTGATGAGGTTAATGACCTGACCCCGGAAATTATCAAGAACCTGGAATATCTGGGAGTTGACTATCTCATACCTATCGGCGGTGATGACACCCTAAGTTATGGTGTAAAGCTTTATGCCGAAGGAGTGAAAGTAGTGGCAATACCAAAAACCATGGATAACGACGTGCCTGGCACCGATTATTGCATAGGATTCAGTACATGTATTACACGTACGATACACATGTGCAACACACTCAGGACAACAGCAGGTTCACATGAGAGAATACTGGTGCTGGAGGTGTTTGGCCGGTATGCAGGTTTTACAGCAATGCTGCCTACAATGGCAGGCGCGGCTAACAGATGTGTGATACCTGAATATAAATTCGATATAGAGAAACTTACCCATCTGCTCGTCAATGACAGAAACAGAAATCCCAGTAAGTACTCGGTAGTATTGGTTTCAGAAGGAGCAATGTTCGAAGGCAGTAAAGAAATGATATTCAAATCTACTGAAAAAGATGCATACGGGCATGCTAAACTGGGAGGAATTGGCGATGCAGTATCTTTGAAAATTAAAGATATATCACCAAAATTTAATAAGGGCAAAAGAATAAATGTTATTAACCAGCAGTTAGGTTACCTGGTAAGAGGCGGTGATCCTGATGCCATTGATTCAATAGTACCAATGGCTTACGGAAATCTTGCACTCGATCTTATTTTAAAAGGAATACACGGAAGACTTGTTGTCCTGAGAAACGGAAGATACGATAATGCGCCTATTGATGTTGTAACAAGTACAAATAAAGTTGTTGATATAAAAAGGCATTATAATACCGACAGATTAAGACCCCATTACAAAAGCTTCGAGTTCCAGCCTTTATTTATAATGACCGGACAGCATTAAATCATTTCATCCGTCGCTTACTTGATTTCATATATCCAGGCTCCCGGTGTAATTTCAGCCTTAACTGATTTAAGCCCGATATTACTGGCACTCAATTCATTGGAATAATGTGCCGAAACCATGTGGTAACCATCTTCTCTTAAAATAATCTCAGGCTTATACCCCATTGTACGCAGTTTTTCTGCATATCTTTCAGCATATTCAGGTATCAGGAAACTGCCAACAACAACATGGTATTTATAATCTGAATGATAATAATCAGGATTATAAACATCTGACAATGAACCGGATGAAATCCCGGTTTCAGATATATTCGAATCTGATACTGCCAGCGTATCTGATGAACCGGTATCCGCCGGCTCTGCTATTCCCTCTGCATAATTGATGAGAGTATCAACCTTTTTTGAAAAAAGCCTCTTTTCTTCAAAGTATTTACACCCTGCGACTAAAAATAAAATAACAATATACAGAAGTATTTTTTTCATCGCACAATTATTTAGTGTTTAAAACATGGTCAATTTATCAAAAACTAACCCTAAGTTATAATAATTTAAGCAAAAAAGCTGCATAAAATGCAGCTTTTAGTCTTTGTATTGATTTTAACGATCATAAAAAATTGTCCTAGACTCCTACTGTTATCTTATATTTTAGTGTTGCTTTAACCACCATATTATTCACAAGATCCTGATCCAGGAGAACAACCAGGGTTAAAATATATTCAGACGAATTTAAATATGCTGCCAAATCTCCGGTATATACATCCAGTGATGCAGATGTCAAACCTTCCGGTACGGGATCCTTGGATGCAAGAGTAATTTCATCCAGCCCTTCAGCTTCAAGATTAATCTTTATCGATTGTATAGCATCAAAATTGCCTATACCTATCACTTCAACAGTTGCCGCATTAAGGAAAACCGTTTCAAGATCACCTATGTCCTTGCCTTCAGCTGCAATAATGCTGTCCAGATCCGCTTTAAGAACCTTTCTGGATTCAACATATTCACCAGCCTCTTCCGGATCTACAACAAAAGTAACATCTGAACCGTCACTGTTAAAGGTGAAATCCAGCAGATTTTCACATCCCCCTGCAATCAGCAATGCCAATAAGGAGAATCCCAACATTTTAAGTTTCAGTTTTTTCATAGTTTCTATGGTTTTAATGAGATTAATTACAGGTTTAAATAAAAACTTCTACCCAAAAATATCCAAAGATTCCTAAAAACAAACCTAAAATCGCAACAATTTGATTAATTCACAATTATTGTAGATTAAATAACAAAACCCTTCCCCCTTTGAGCTTGCTTGAAATAACGGTCAATTTTTTTAAAATAATCGGCTGTCATTAATCACAGATTCATAAGAATTCAAACCACTAAAATAAACCTTCATCAATAATGCCAATACAATTGACTACTAATTCAATTTGCATCCGTATATAAAGTAAACTCTTATATAATTAAGTAATAAAAATTCATAACCGATGGAATACAACTGGCAAAATTATACCGTTCTGGTTACCGAAGATGATGAAATTAGCTTCAGATATATTGAACTGGTTTTATCAAGGAAAACCAATATTAACATTATCTGGGCAATTAACGGCAAGCAAGCCGTTGAATATTGCGAGATTTACGATTATATAGACGTTGTTTTGATGGATTTGAATTTACCTGAAATGGACGGTTATGAAGCCACAAAAAATATTAAATCAATAAAACCATCATTGCCGGTTATTATACAAACTGCCAATACATTCAACGATGAAGAAGAAAAATGCAGGGAATCAGGATGCGATGGATTTGTCACAAAACCAATAGACCTGGCCATCTTGTTTAATATTATCAACCGTTGCCTGAAAACAGTTCCTTCCAGTTAATACTGAGATTAATAATTTAACTTCCTGATCTTTAATACCTTTTTTTAATACCTTTTTTCCTATTCAAACAGAAAATTTCTTTATATTGTAATTGTATTGAAACACTATATAGAGAAATATGAAGACAATAATCACTTTATTTGAAGAATGTGCTGCTAAATACAATAGTAATATATTTCTTCTGGAAAAGCCCGGTGACAATTATCAAGGTTGTACCTATAAAGAAACACTCTTAAAAGTATACAATTTTGCTGCAGGTTTAATATCACTCGGAATAAAAAAGGGTGACAGGATAGCCATGCTTTCAGAAGAAAGGAATGACTGGGTAATAAGTGAGTTAGGCATTTTGTATGCCGGAGCTGTAAACGTTCCTCTATCACCACGGTTGTCCGAGGCCTCCGAAATTCAATTCAGGCTTGAACATTCAGAAGCAAGAATGGTTATTACCACTAAAACACAGCTGGAAAAATTAATCCCGGTAAAGAATAAAATTAAAAGCCTGGAAAAGATTATTATGCTTGATACTCCGGGAAGGAATGATGACCAGTATTTGTTATATGGCGACATAGAAAAGAAAGGTAAGGAATACCTTAAAAACAACCATGATGATTTTAAAGAAAGATGGACATCAGTTAAAGGAACTGATTACGCAAATATTTGCTACACATCAGGTACTACAGCCGATCCAAAAGGTATAATATTATCGCATAGAAATTATACAGCAAATGTAGAGCAATCCCTGAGTTTATTCAGTGTACCTGAATCATGGACAACACTTTCAATATTGCCATGGGATCATTCTTTTGCTCACACCTGCGGTATATATACATTAATGTCTTGTGGTGCCAGTCTTGCATCAGTCAAGGTTGGTAACACTCCCATGGAAACACTGAAAAACATACCTATAAACATAAAGGAGATAAAACCCAATTTTATGCTTAGTGTACCTGCCCTTTCCAAGAATTTTAAGAAAAATATTGTAAAAGGTATACGGGAAAAAGGCCCGAAGGTAGAAAAACTGTTTAATAACGCATTAAAACTGGCATATTCATATAACGGAATTGGCTGGGACAGGGGAAAAGGCTTTAAAATCATAAAAAAACCTTTGTATAAACTCTATGACAAGCTTTTATTCAGTAAGATCAGGGGAATCCTGGGGGGAAGACTTGAATTCTTTGTTGGTGGCGGAGCATTACTGGATATCGAACTCCAGAAATTTTATTACGCTATAGGTTTGCCAATTTACCAGGGTTATGGACTTAGCGAAGCATCGCCTGTTATTTCAGCAAATAACCCTGATCACCATAAAATGGGATCTTCAGGAAGAATTGCAGGAAATCTTGAACTGAAGATCTGCGATGAAGATGGAAATGCTCTTCCTGTGGGAGAAAAAGGTGAGATCGTGATCAAAGGAGAGAACGTAATGGTAGGCTACTGGAAAAATGAAGAAGCTACCAGGGAAGTTATCAAAGATGGATGGTTGTATACAGGAGACCTTGGATATAAGGACAAAGATGGATTTCTTTATGTGCTAGGCAGATTTAAAAGCCTGTTGATTGCAGATGACGGAGAAAAGTACAGCCCCGAAGGCATAGAGGAAGCTTTGACTGAAAACATTAAACTTATTGAACAATGCATGCTTTATAATAATCAGAAAGCATATACGATCGTCCTTTTATATCCTAATAAAGAGGCTGTAAACAGATATATAAACAGGAATAACACCGCCATTGGCAAGGAGGAAGGCCTGGAATCCATACTAAAACAAATTGAAGAAGAGATCAATGAATACAGAACAGGAGGCAAATATGAAAATATGTTTCCTCAGCGCTGGTTGCCATCGCGTATAGGGATCCTGGAAGAGGGCTTTACCCAGGAAAATCATCTCTTAAACAGTACTGCAAAAATGGTTAGAGGTAAAATTACTGAACGGTATAATAAATTTATTGAATATTTATATACTCCTGAAGCCAAAGATGTGTGTCATTCAAGGAATATCAGTGCTTTAAGAAAGATCCTTAAATAGGTTGCAGGTTGCAGGTTGCAGGTTGCAGGTTGTTATAATTTGGAATTATCCTTTAATTTTTAATAGCTACTATTGATTTTGTTAACAGAAGAGATTTTTCTTTTATGATTTTTGCTTCCGGGAACAGATCTTTCATATCTCTGGTTGTGAGTAAATTAATATCCGGACTTGATAGTTTTATCCAATACTTGTTCAGAAATCTGATTAACTTAAGCTGAAATTTCCGTGGCAAATAAATATATAAAGAAGGCAGCCAGGTATGGCTTTCAATAATAAAATGCTTGCAAGGTGTTTGAATAAAATATTTTTTACTAACCCTCTTTATTTCATCTGCCAGAAATCTTTGACGAATCATACTTTTTCTTATGAATTCCTTATTCGTCTTGATGCTGTACATTTCATTTTTATCCACTGTAACATGTTCTATAGCAGAATTACAGAATACAATATCAAAGAAATTATCTTCAAACGGAATTTTACCGCTTTCATCCAGCAAAACAGTTTTAAAACCGTACTTAGTACTGGCAATTTCCAGGGGTTCTTTATAAATATCAGCCACATACAAGTCTTCGCTCCTAAAAGAAATTAAATAATTCATCCAGGAACCGTCATCACCACCAAAATCTAAAATTTTATTACCAGGTTCAGGTTTTAAATACCTGTAAAATAAATCCTTCCGCTTTCTTTTAAATTTTTGAGAATACGGATTAAATATTGTTTTTCTGACAAAGTCACTGATAACGCTCACGATATTATGGATTGAGAGTTTTATCCTGAAAATTATGGCAATATATTACATACTGGTTACTAGACATAAGACTTTAGGGTTTACATCATCATGACAGTATCATCTACCTGGTTTAGCTTTTTATAATTAGGCACAAGTTAAACAATATTAGCAATATATCAAAAAGGAGGGAAAGGTATGCGTTATTAATCCAAAATCCATATACTTGTGCCATCAGAATCATCAGGATCACCTCCATAAGATTCAAATACAAATTTGCTTCCATCCGGTGAAAAGGTGGGTTCATATACAAACCGTAATTATTATATATATACGAAAACGGATATATATTCTAAATTATATTTGCAATTAATTATTCATTATCAAAACCTTAGAAGTTAGAAAATTAAATTGTTGTATTATTAAATTGCCAAATTATTCACCCTGTGAAATCCCGCAAAGCGGGAAAATCTCCGATTTTATTTCACAGGGTAAACAGGTTAACAATTCCCTGACATTAATTAATAAAAAATTGATTATTTTCATATATATTTATAATGACTTTTGTAAAAATTAACTTAAAACCCATTATTTATGAAATTATTAGATCGCGCTAAAGGGATAATCCTGAATCCTAAAAACGAATGGAACACCATTCAGCAGGAACAGCAGGGAAATATGGATTTACTGATGAAGTACCTGATTCCCCTTGTATTAATTCCGGTTATCTGCAGTTTTATCGGGTATGGACTTATAGGCCGTAAATATGCTTTTATAGGGCATGTTGGTTCGGTAGCTCTTGGTGTAAGGTATGCTATTCTTATGGTTATTAACACGCTTCTGGGAATTTACCTGACAGCATTTGTAATTGACCTGCTTGCTACAAGTTTTGGAGCTACCAAAAACTTTAATAATGCTCTGCGCCTTGTTGCATATTCTTACACTCCGGCTATGGTAGCAGGGATATTTTACATTTTTCCATCACTGGCTGTTCTTGCTATGCTTGCTTCACTATACGGATTGTATATAATGTACCTTGGTATAAAACCTATGATGAAAGCCCCTGATGATAAGGTTACTGTATATTTTATCGTCAGCATCGTTGTACTGATTGTTGTCTATGCCGTTGTTACAGCTCTTGTTTCCGCCTTGTTGCTGAGAAGCGCACTTATGCCAACTGGATTTTAAAAGGGGACAGTCACCTTTGAGAAATGTTAAATTTTAAATTTTGAGTTTTACATTCAAGAGGGACAGGCAGTTATACGATTTTAGATTTATTACTTTAGAGTTTGTATGTTGTTTATTATTGGGTATTAATCGTTTTAACAGTTTAGCAATTCATCCTGTGAAATTCCCGCTTTGCAGGACCCGCTTTGAGGGATTTCACAGGGTAAACAGTTTATATTCATGTTCAGATTTATAATTGTAAGTATATCAAGCGGTATTCTTTTCGGATTACTTGACGGAATAATCAACGGTAATCAGTATGCCCAAAAACTTTTTGAATGTTACAAGCCTATAGCAAAAACTTCCGTTAATATACCCCTGGGTGTTTCTATTGATATAATATACGGATTTGTTATGTGCTGGATGTTTTTGATTATCTACAATAGTATACCGGCATCAAATAGTCTTGTTAAAGGTGTATTATACGGACTTGCTTTGTGGTTTTTCAGGGTTTTAATGTCAGTTATCACAAATTATATGATGTTTGAAGTCCCGTTAAAGACTCTTTTATATGTAGCAGCAACCGGATTAATTGAAATGGTGATTATAGGGTCTTTATATGGATTGGCAATTAAACCGGTAAACTAACCGACCGGAAACAGGATAGTATCCCATCAGCAACCAGATGATGGGATATTATCCTATAGGTACTAAGCTGCCGCGATACTATCCCAAATATATTCGGAAATAAAAGGTAAATTGCTTAACTTTCTTTGCCTTTATAATTATCATTTTAAAACAAATTATGACAACAACGAATAGCCGAACCTACGATCTGCGAAAAGCGTTTTTAATATTTGCCGGGCTGGTATTCTTAGTGCATTTGCATTCACAGAATCCTGGTACCCCGCAAAACAGGTATATATACAATCCTGAGACTCTCAGCCCAAAGGACACAACTTATGCCCCTGATTCACGGCCGGTACATTCAAAGCATGACAGGGATTCCCTTAAAGCGAGGGAAAAATTCGTAAATGATTCAATAAGAGCCAGAGAAAAATTCGTGCGTGATTCAACAGAAGCACGGCTACAATTTATTAGGGATTCCATTGAAGCAAGACTGCAGTTTGTAAGGGATTCCCTTGAAGCAAGACGAATATTTGTAAGAGATTCAATACTAAGGAGGCAGCGGATTATTGATTCGCTGACCTTTCTGAAAAACGAGCTCCCGCCATTAATTGAATCCTCCCTGAGAGCAGTTACAGATGATATAATAATATATACTGACAAAATAAAAATCGTCGGGGATTCAACACTTAGCAATTACACTTACAGGATACTGCCGTTTAACCTTACTCTTCCCTTTGTGCCATGGGAATCTACATTGAATCTCTCCGGCAATCCTGTAAAAATAAATGTTGATACCATCAGGCATAAGATAGTCTCGATGAAAACACCATATAT
>CAZFHF010000047.1:0-4580 GCA_964518655.1 uncultured Bacteroidales bacterium
CAATAATAACGACCACGTCTTGTCTTTTAATGGTATGCTTCTTGGAATAAGCCACCATAGTGCTGAAGATGAAAATAAATCCATAATTTATATATTGCCTGCCGAAGGAGGAGATCCTGAAAGGATTACAAAAAAGGGACCCTCATATCTTCACGGCTGGTCACCTGATGGTGAGTTTCTGATATATACTGCTGAGCGTGATGGTAATTATGATATTTACAAAATTTCAAGATACGAAAAGGAAGAAATTCGTCTTACCACTGCAGCCGGACTGGATGACGGACCTGAATATACTCCTGACGGAAAATATATTTATTTTAATTCCAGCCGCACAGGGACAATGAAAATATGGAAAATGAAACCTGACGGCAAACAGCAGAAACAAATAACATTTGATGAATTTAATGACTGGTTTCCTCACATTTCGCCTGACGGGAAATGGATCGTCTTTCTTTCGTTTTCTGAAGAAGTGAAAGCTGATGACCATCCTTTTTACAAACATGTATATATCAGGATGATTCCAATAAACGGAGGTGATCCCAGGATAGTATCCTATATTTATGGAGGGCAGGGTACCATAAATGTACCAAGCTGGTCGCCTGACAGCAAAAGAATTGCTTTTATAAGTAATACGCTATACTAAATGCTTCAATAATATCTAAAAAAATGTATTCTTTTACATTTTGATATCAAAAAGAAAACATATATTTTTAGCGCTTCAATTTTATATATTTACTTTAATTATTAACCCTTAACGTGTTTATCCTGATGTGGCATTTGCATATCGCTCTGTCTTTAAGACGGAGTGCTAATTTTTTCAATATTCCAACAAGTAGAATATCAAATCATACTTCAATAATAATCCTTCTGGAAAATTTTTATGACAACATATATTTCAATTTAGATTATACAATAACAGTTAAAGAGAATTAATTTCCGGTGAGAACATATTTATTAATATTAACCACATTACTCAGTATAATCTGCTTTTCGCAGGCTGATAATAAATATGCCCGGATTATTAACAAAATAAATAATAACATAACTGAATTACAAGCCGGCAAAATAAAAGAACATATTAGTAGCAGGAGCATATTTCGTATTGAAAACACTAATTCGATTTCATTTGATAAGAACCTGCAGCTTACAACAAGAATTGAGATTCCGGTGGGAGATGATCCTTTTTATACAAATCTGGAGGTAGGTGAAGCAAAAGATTATTCCATTTTATCCGGGACCATGGATACTCCTTATTCAATACTGGTAGATGTTTTAAATAATAAGGATGAGATATTTGCAGGTGTTGATGTAAATATTGACGACATATGTTTCATAGGAAATTACGGCGGCTCGCTTTTATATGATATTTATTTTGATCTTACTGCTATCAAAGGTTTTCCTGCCGGAACATATGAAGTTAAAATCGTTACTCTTTTTCTGAATGAAAGCTCAGATTTAACAGGGGGATATGAACGTGAGAATGTCTTTTTAACAATCAACGGTGAAAATATTATCACCAGTGATGTTGTAATTAATAGATTTTCAAATCCACCAGTAATTGATGGAGTTATTGATAAAGTATGGAGTAACGTTGAGCCTGTTGCTATTGAAAATGAATCAGTAGACAATTCTTTACCATCAAGCATAAATTATGCATTCTGGAAAATGGCATATTCGGATGATGCTTTTTTTATTCTCATTGAAGTGGAAGACAATGAGTTCTGCGACCAATGGTGTACAGGTTTTGCCGATTGGCAGTCTGACAGGGCTGAAATATTTTTTGATGTCTATACTGAGAACCTGAGAGATGGCAGAGGTGCAAATAATAGCGGAAATAACGGGCCATGGTATGGGCATTATCAGTTTACTACTCCATGGAAAGAAGGATTGGAATCTTATGCTAATTCCGGGGCTCTTCAATGGCCTAAAGATGTGCCTTTTGATTATGGTTATGAACGGAATGCAGGTTCATGGTTTTATGAAATGATAGTCCCCTTCAGCTCTCTGACCATCGACTCAATTGAAGATGTTAAAGGACCATTTATGGCATCTGACTCACTGAAGATAGGTTTTTGCGCAAACATACTGGATGTTGATATTTCGGACGGACTGGATAATGGCCAGCCCTACAGGAAAATTATTGCATGGAAAGACAGCGACTGCTGGATTAGCATGGATAATGCAGGAATTGTCCAGCTGGGTAATGAAATAATTGATAACGAAATTGAAGATCCTGCCAGCATAACAAGCATCATTGAATCCAATAATATTTTTATATATCCTAATCCCGCAACAAATTTTATCACTCTTAATATTCAGAATAAAATTACTGATATTAAGATCTACGATATGCTGGGCAATATCGTACTGGTCAAAAACCATATTGATCTGGAAGAAAAGATTGATATCAGCAGTCTTTCGTCCGGCTTGTATTTTCTTAAAACAGATGAACTTGTGGTTGTTTTTGCAAAACATAAATGATAAATCATGAGAAAGACAAAAAAAATAAGTATTCCGGCATTATACTTTTTCTTATTAATATCACAACAAGCCTTTTCCGTTGTCAAACTTCCTTGTCTGATAAGTGATGGAATGGTGCTTCAAAGAGGTGACAGCACAAGGGTATGGGGATGGGCCGATGCTGAAGAAAATATTACCGTTAAATTCATTAACAGGGAATATAGTACAGTTGCTGATAATGAAGGCAGATGGTCAGTTACACTCTCGGGATTAAAAGCAGGGGGTCCTTATAATATGGAGATTGCAGCTGATAACACCATTATTTTAAAGAATATATTGATAGGTGATGTATGGCTATGTTCAGGACAATCAAATATGGGCCTTCCAATGAAAAGGGTGGAAGATGCTTATAAGGAAGAGATTGAAAGTTCCGAAAACATATTCATTCGTGAATTTAAGGTACCGATGAGTTACGATTTTAATACTCCTGGGGAAGATTTTAAATCCGGTTCATGGAAATCTTCAAATCCTGAAAATATCCTTCAGTTTGCGGCTGTTCCATATTTTTTTGCAAGAGCATTATATGATAAGTACAATGTACCTGTAGGATTGATCAATGCAAGCGTAGGAGGAACACCCATAGAAGCCTGGTTAAGTGAAGATGTATTGAAGGATTATCCTGAACATATGAAAATAGCAGAACAATTCAGGGATAATTCTCATATTGATAAAATACTAACGAGCGAAAGGATACTGCATGATGAATGGTACACACTTATCAGGCAGCTTGACAAAGGCTTTTCAGAAAAGGGCAGGCCATGGCATGATGAGAACTATGACGCTTCGGGATGGCAAACGATGTATTTACCTTCTTTCTGGAAAGATGAAGGCGTGGATCCGATAAACGGAGTAATATGGTTCAGAAAAGAAATTAATATTCCGGCATCAATTGCCGGTAAACCTGCAAGGCTCATTATGGGCAGGATTGTAGATAGCGATTCAGTATATGTTAACGGCAGGTTTGTAGGTACAACTTCATACCAGTACCCTCCCAGAAAATACGATATTCGTGAAAACCTGCTGAAAGAAGGAAAAAACATTATTGTTGTAAGAGTGATCAGCAATACTGATGATGGCGGATTTATAAAGGATAAGCCTTACCAGTTGGTATCAGGAGATTACACAATAGATTTGAAGGGTGAATGGCAGTATAAAATTGGTGCTGTAATGGAGCCATTACCTGATCAGACATTCATACACTACAAACCTATGGGATTATTCAATGGAATGATTAATCCTGTTTTAAGTTACAATATTAAAGGGATCATTTGGTATCAGGGGGAATCAAATGCTGATCGTCCTGAGGAATACAGACAATTGTTGCCTGCCCTTATAAATGACTGGAGGGAAAAGTGGAAAATACCGGATTGCCCGTTTTTATATGTGCAACTTCCCAACTTTATGAAAGCCAGTGATCAGCCTTCGGAAAGCAACTGGGCGTTATTCAGGGAAGCTCAATTAAAAACCCTTAATTTACCCAGAACTGCAATGGCTGTTGCAATAGATCTGGGCGAATGGAATGATATACATCCATCAAATAAAAAAGATGTAGGACAGCGGCTTGCTCTCGCTGCTATGAAGGTGGCTTATAATGAGAGCGATATTGTATATTCGGGCCCTCTTTATCAATCAATGAAAACTGAAGAAAATAAGATCATTATCACTTTTAAAAACACTGGCAGCGGACTAATTGCTAAGGGCGGGGGCAAACTTAAATATTTCGCAATTGCAGGTCCTGATAAAAAATTTGTATGGGCAAACGCAAAAATTGAAAATAATAAAGTTATAGTATGGCACAAAGATATTCCAAATCCTGTTGCTGTAAGATATGCATGGGCTGATAATCCCTGTGGCGCAAATTTATATAATGTTGAAGGATTGCCTGCTTCACCATTCAGAACAGACAACTATTGAACCAGGTTGCCGGCAAACTTCTTTTCCCTCACAGATGACTGGCGAATAATAAGTTTATGCTTTAGTATTATTGTATTCGAATCTTCAGTATGCTTATTATCAAGTTTTTTAATATGAACTCTATCCCTGTCATAAAAAGGATTCAT
>CAZFHF010000047.1:4590-14284 GCA_964518655.1 uncultured Bacteroidales bacterium
TTGAGGCAGCTACTTTTCCCATTTCCTGTCCCGGATAATCAATAGTACTAAGATTCGGATCAATCAATGTACATACAGGGCTGTTGTTAAATCCCACTATTGCAATATCATCAGGAATATGAATCCCTGCCTTCTTTAAATGGCACATGACAGCCACGGCTGATATATCGTTAGATGCAAAAATACCATCAGGAGGATTTCCCATGTTAAGAATTTTATTTGCAGTGTCAATCCCGGCTTTCTCATTTAACAGGTTTATAACAACCAGCTTTTTATCAAAAGATATCTCATTATCATAAAGAGCCTGTTTATAGCCATTGTACCTGTCAGAATAAACATTACGCTTTAGGTTTCCGCCAAGGTGCAATATTCTCTTGCATCCCTGTTTTATTAAATGAGATGTCGCATCATACCCGGCCTTAAAATTATTTATTACAATATTTGTACAATCAGGATGTTTAAACACACGGTCAAAGAAAATAACCGGGATACCTTTTTTAAAAAATATGTTAAAATGATCCAAATTCTCAGTATCATAAGCCAGAGATACCAATAATCCATCAACACGGGTATTAAACATTGTTGATATGTTAGTTATTTCTTTTTTAACTGATTCCTGTGATTGGCTTATAATAAGGTTGTAACCTGCCTGGTTTGCTTCTTTTTCCATTCCTGCAATTACTGCAGACATGAAATAGCTGTTAAAACGAGGAATAACAACACCTATGGTATTTGTTCTTTTCTTCCTAAGACTGCTGGCAAAGATATTATGCTGATATTCCATATCATAGGCGGCCTTTAATATTCTTTTCCTGGTATTTTCACTGACGCTCTTATGATTATTTAATCCCCTGCTTACTGTAGATGCAGAAATATTTAAGGCTTTTGCTATATCATATATTGTAACTTCATTTTTATTTTTCATTTTAAATTACAAATTGTATAAATCAGACCATAAAGTAACATTATTATTGAAATATTTGCAAAAAATTATTGCAATCGGTTGCAATTTATTATTTTTTTTTTACTTTTAAATCCTGAATTTTTTAATTAATGCGTATTAGAGTGCATTATAACCTATCTAATGAATTAATAATAAATAACAGCTATGGACATGTCTAATCAAACTAAACTGAAATTGAATTACTGGTTATGCAAATTATGCATAGTCACATTTTGCTTATTCTTCACAAGCTTATCCACGCAAGGGAAGGGAGCTGACGAGAAGAGCAAAGTAATTGCACCTGATCTGATTGAGCAGTCAGATGCAGTTAGTATCTCTGATAACGGCTCCTTTGATGGAGTCAATATTGACCCTGATGCAAACACTGACAGGGTTAATAGTTCCGCGAAGGTTTCACTTCAGCCGATAAAAGTAACCGGTAAGGTTGTAGCCGCTAATACCGGTGAATCATTACCTGGCGTTAATATTATTCTGAAGGGAACTGAAACAGGTACTGTAACCGATATGGATGGTAATTTTGAGCTTGCTGTACCTTCCGAAGAAGGTGTACTTGTATTTTCATTTGTCGGATTTTTATCGGAAGAGATAGATATTGCCGGCAAATCAGTAATTGATATATCAATGGTTGAAGATATTACAGCGCTGCAGGAGGTAGTTGTAATAGGATACGGTTCAATGGAAAGAACAAATGTGACGGGTGCTATTTCATCCATCAAGGGAGAAGATATCAATAAAGCACCGGTTCCTAATGTTATCGAAGCATTAAGGGGACAGGTTTCCGGAGTGAAAATATCAAAAGGTACGGGATCACCTGGTGGAGGAGTTACCTTCCTTATTCGCGGCAAAAACTCAATTGGCGCTGATAAAGATAACACTGCTGAAAACGAGCCTCTTATTGTAATTGACGGTGTTCCGACCACAGGTGGGAATATTGCTGAAATTAACACAGACGACATTGCTTCAATTGATATTCTAAAGGATGCTGCTGCGGCATCTATTTACGGTGCCAGTGGTGCAAACGGTGTTATCCTGATAACCACAAAAACAGGTACTGTTGGTAAGCCCAGAGTTTCATTAAGTGCTGCTATGGGTGTTACTGATCTGACACATAAACCTGAGCTGTTTGACGGGCCTGGATTTGTTAAGCTAAGACAGGATGCGGTAGAAGGGCAGAAAACAAATGCCGACACATCAGTAGCACAAGTTATCCAGGATCCTATTGAATATCAGAATTGGCTGGACAGGAAATTCATTGACTGGCATGATCTTCTGCTAAAGCAAGGTGAAGTAAAGGATGTTAGTCTCTCAATAGACGGAGGTACGGAGAAATTCCGTTACTATATGAACGGAGCAATATATTATGAAGATGGTATTGCCCTTGAATCAGATTATACGCGTTACTCATTCATGGTAAATGCTGATTATGATCCTTACAAATGGTTAACGGTAGGGGCAAAGGTACAGGTTTCAAGAAGTGACGCAGACGAAACAGGAACTTCAATATACAATAAACTTCCTGACTTTACCGATTATCTTGGCAATTCACCCCTGGGAAGAACACATGACACACTCGGCAACCTTGTGCCAACAGTCAACGGAGACCAGTTCCAGTATAATCCGCTTTACAGGTACAGAGAATCTAATGTTTCAAGAACAAATAACAGGTTCTATATTAATCCTTTTATTCAGTTCAATATTATTGACGGACTTACTTTAAGAGTAAATGGCTTTGCCGAGCAGAGAAATGAAAAATTCAGGAATTTTTATACTTATAACTATGCCACTGCTCCTGCTAATATGAGGGTGCAATTAGCGGAAAATACAACATACCTGCTTGACAATATTCTTAATTATAAGAAAATACTTTATGATAAACATTCGATAGATGCTACATTTGTTTTTGGTTTCCAGACATTTAATGCAGATACTCTGAATACAACGGGCGAATCACCTGCGACGGAATTGCTGAGCTACTATGGATTATCAGGTGTTGCACCTATTAATACTATTGTTACATACATTCCCGACGAATGGGGGAAAATGTACTACGTAGGAAGAATTGGTTATGGATATGATCAACGGTATCATATTACCTTAACAATGAGAAGGGACGGTTCATCAAAATTCGGTGCAAACAATAAATGGGGTAATTTCCCGTCAGTATCTTTTGCATGGAATGCACATAACGAATCTTTCCTTGAGAATAATCCGATAATCAGTCTGTTAAAGTACCGCGCCAGTTACGGTGTGATGGGTAATGACCGTATTCCCAACTTCGGCTTTATTTCCCTCACATCAAATGTTTCCTATAGTTATGCAGGTACAGTATATAGCGGATTAACCACAGGTACATTCCCGAATGAAAGTCTGAGATGGGAGAAAAGCAACCAGTTCAATACAGGTATTGATTTCGGATTATTAAGAAACAAGATTACAGGTTCTGTTGATTATTACAAAACAGCAACAACAGACGTGCTCCTTCCTGAACAGATACCATCAACACCAGTATTTACTTCAGTACTCAGTAATATCGGTGAAACAAAGAACTGGGGTATTGATGCTAATGTTGCTGTAAAAATACTTGACGGGCCCTTTGGGTGGACTGTTAATATGAACTGGGCGAAAGACCATAATGAGATTGTAAGGTTAAGTAGTGCAGATGTCGATGCAGAAGGCAATCCTATTGACGATGAAGGAAACGGCTGGTTTATTGGTGAGGATATTAATGTAATTTATGACTATGACTTTATCGGCGTTTACAATGGTACAGATGATCCGAGTTCACCAACATACGACTGGACAGTAGATACAATAGCCGCCAGGAGGCATCCTACTCTGAGAGGTTACGGTGCCGGTGATCCAATAATCAAGGACCAGGATGGTAATGATACAATAGATGCAGATGACCGGGCATTCCTTGGCAGTCCTACTCCTAAATGGTACGGTGGTATAAGAAATTCTTTCAGCTATAAAGGATTTGAACTGACAATTCTTATTGAAGCTGTTCAGGGAGTTACCAAGATGAATAACTTTATTAATACTTTAACAGGTCGTGATAACACCGTTAAGGTAAATTACTGGACTCCACGGAACCATTCGCAGGAATTCCCGCAGCCGCACAGAACAAGGGTATATCCATATGAAAATGCTGTGAGAATGCAAGATGCATCATTCGTCGCGTTACGAAATATATCGCTGGAATATTCCTTGCCTCAGTCAATTATTAAGAATACACCCCTTTCTTATGTAACTTTTTATATAAGGGGCAACAATCTTAAATACTGGACAGATTATCAGGCGGCATATACACCGGAGGTTGATGCTGGATCATTTCCTACTGTTAGAACATGGCTGTTCGGTACGAAAATTACATTTTAAGGTTTAAAACATAAAAATTATGATGATGAAAAAAATAAAAACATATTTATCTGCCATCCTTATATTACTCGTACTGGTAACGTGTACTGAAGACATAATTGATCTTCAGCCAAAGGATAAGCTTACTACAGATTTGGCATTGTCAACACTGGATGGCCTTGAAGGTTCGGTTCTGGGAGTATATGAACGAGCAAGATCTCCCTATGAGAGTGACGATCTCGGATTACATAAGTTTGCACTGACAGACCTTGTAAAGGCTGGCACACACATATCCGACCAGAAGATTGTCAATCAGTACTCAACACTGGGTAATTTTGATGCTACCTGTGACGGAGTGGAACAGATATGGGATGCATATTACAGGGGACTCAACCGTGCCAATATAATTTTAAAGAACATTAATAGTGTTGATATTAATGAAGCTGATCCTGTAGAATTAGGAAGAAAAAATGTCGTATCAGGTGAAGCGTATTTCTTCAGGGCATATTTCCATAATGAACTGGTAATAAGATGGGAAAACATAGTGCTCGCTGACCAGGTATTTGACGATCCTGGCGCAACTGTCGTATTGGCTGACCAATCTGATGTATATGACCTTATTGTATCGGATCTGAAAACTGCCATCCCGTTGCTTCCCGAAGCCAGCTCAGTTAATAGCACAGGAAAAGTAACAAAGGCTGTTGCCAGGCATTTGCTTTCCAAGGTTTATATGGAATTGGCACAGCGTGGTGAAGTGGCATGGTCAGTACCGGCTGCATATGCTGATTCCGTTATAAATGACGGTGCATATTCCCTGGAACCGGATCCGGCTCACATTTTTCCTGCAGAGTATGAAAACTGCCCTGAGATTATTTTTGCATGGCAGTTTACACATGCTGACCCTAATCACCCTCAGCGTCTTTCAACACAGTTTACATCCCTGTATGACAGAACTAACGGTGTTGCAAGAACATGGGCACAGGGTGGCAGGCCATGGTCCCGACTTACTGCAACAGATTATATCCTGAATCTGTATGAAACGGGTGATACAAGACTTAATGCCTGGTATAAACTGGCATGGTATTATGATGATGCTGCTAACTTACCAGCGGGAGTGGCGCTTGGAGATACTGTCACAGCTGATAACGTTACAAGTGAAAACGGACAGGATATGCTAAACTGTATGCCTACTACTATGAAACATTGGGAGGACGGTTTCAAAGAAAGGCAAATAGACGAGGCTGAAGGCTATAAAAACGTAATTCAATACCGCCTGGCAGAAGCTTATATGACTGCAGCAGAAGCACACTGGAGAGCAGGAAATACTACAGTAGCATTGCAACGTATAAATGCCCTGAGAAACAGGGCACAAGCAACACCCTTTACTTCACTGAGTGAACAGATAATAATTGATGAGCATGCACGTGAACTGGCACATGAAGGTCACCGCTACGCATTCTTAAAAAGACTGGGTATACTTATGGAACGTGTACAGACATACTCACCGGACATTGGTGATAATATGCTGCCGCATCATGTGTACTGGCCTATTCCTCAAATTTTTGTGGATCTGACAAAAGTTAAGCAAAATGTAGGATATGAATAGAATTTAAGTATTTATTATGATAGTGATATGCTGAGGCCTCCAATAAATGGGGGCCTCAGTTTTTTAAAGACGTCCATGTCTTTATGTAAAACAGAATGATTTTGTAATGCAAATTGATTCAGCATTATTATATTTAAGCAGAAATTAACCATTAGCTGATCCCTAAACAATAATATTATTAAATTCAGGAGAAAAGATATTATGAAAACCTGTATAATTTATGTTCTGGCAATAAATATTTTATTAAGCCTGTTTGCCTGTAAAAACTCAAACAGTAATGAATCCTCCCAAAGCGATGATAAATCTCCTGTAATAGTTTGTTATAAAATCATTGAAAATCTTTTAGGCAGGCCTGATTTTTCAATGTATAACATTGAATCAGGCATGGTTCAGGGGATACATTATGCTGAGGCTTGCACTGGTTTCGGCGCTGCCAGGCTTGCCGGATTACTTAAAGACACATTGACTATTCAGAAACTTTCTGAACGTTATATTAGAGCACTTGATGAAAAAATAATAAATACGGCAAACCATGTGGATGTCAACGTGTATGGAATACTCCCCCTGGAGTTGTATGCACAGAATAAAAACGAGAAATTTTTAAAACAGGGCATGTATCTTGCAGACGTTCAATGGGTGAATCCCCTGCCTGACGGAATGACAAATCAGACCAGGTATTGGATTGATGATATATGGATGATTAACAGCCTGCAGGTTCAGGCATACAGAATTACCGGCAGGGAAATTTATCTTGAAAGGGCCGCTTTGGAAACCAATGCCTATCTTAAAAAACTCCAGCAGCCAAATGGATTATTTCATCATGGTGAAAACGCTCCGTTCTTCTGGGGCAGGGGCAACGGCTGGGTAGCTGCAGGACTGGCAGAACTGCTGTCCGAACTGCCGCAAAGCAACATTTATTATAAACCAATTTTGGAGGGTTATAAAAAGATGATGAATGCATTATTGAAATACCAGTCAGACGATGGCATGTGGAGACAGCTTATAGATAATGAGAATGCATGGAAAGAGACGTCATCAACAGCAATGTTTGGTTATGCAATAACTGTTGGAGTTAAAACAGGATTATTGCCGGAAGACAGTTTTAAACAGGTATATGAGAAAGCATGGGAGGCACTTACAGGATATATAAACGGTGAGGGGGAGGTAACTGAAGTATGCGTAGGAACAGGCAAAGGCACAAGCACGGAATACTACCTGGCACGTCCGCGTTCAAAAGGGGATTTTCACGGTCAGGCACCGGTATTATGGTTTGCTTACAGCATACTGGCAGAATATTAATGATTAGAGGAAACTCTTAAACTGCACCGCGTCGTTCTTCAAGAACGGTTCTTATCTCAGCGCACCTTTGCTTTGTCAGCGACATTCGCAGAACAAAGAAAATAGCCAGGGACAAGCCAATTACAGGAATGCTGGCAAGCATCGCACGTATTATTATTACTGGTTTGGCTAATTCTTCAATTTTAAGTGAGGCATCAAAACCTGACGCGGCAAATCCCATCAAACCTGATGAGATTGTCTGAAGCCACGGGATAACAGGAGTATAAAGATACCAGGACCCTCCATAACCAATGATACCAACACATGCAGCAACAACTACCGCCGAACGTTTTTCAACTTTTCCGGCTATCTTAGCCAGTATTGGTGCACCCACCAGGCCGCCGGTCATAAAGGCAATACCCATCCAGAAGTTCCAGTTGTCACCAATTATAGTATCACCCAGACTTACATGATAAACTGTTGTATAGTATCCCAAAGATCCTACCATGCTTGTCCCAAGTGTAAAAGCAGCGCCCATGAACATCATCATACGGAACGGCCTGCATTTTAAAGTCTCATAAAAAGAACTCTTAAGTGAAATACGTTCCCTTGACTGTGCGACAACCTTGTCATAATACCGTTCCTTTACCCTGAAAAAAATTATTATCGCAAAGATCGCCATTACAGTGCCCAGTATTGCAGTATATACCTGCATCCCTAAAAGCGTGTTCTTTCCGGCTTTTCCGGGAAGAAGGAACCATGCCAGATTTGTAAAACGAAGAGCATAATAATTGGCTACCTCAAATATTTTCTGCATGACTCCCTTGTATGTCATTATTGAGGTGCGCTCATCGTAATCCGGGCTTAACTCATTACCCAGGCTGTTATAAGGAATTGCATATGAACTGATTACAGGAATAAAAATCAATGATGATCCTATCATGTACCAGAAAATAACTGAAACACCAAGAAAATTTGTGCCTGACCATTCAGGGGATACTAAAAACAATATTGGAAGCCCTAACCCGCTCAATACACCTGAAACAAGAATAAAGGGCCTCCTTCTGCCAAACTTTGACCTGAAATTATCTGATATCTAGCCCGCAATGGGATCAGCAATCGCATCATAAATCCTTATCAGTGTTAATGCCAGTCCTACCAGCCAGGCATCAACACCAAGATAAATATTAAATACAGCGAATGCTACAGCAGGGTACAGCCAGAGACCCCACATATCCAGAGAAGTGCCAAGCCCGTATGATATTTTAGTTAAAGCAGGGATTTTATCACGCAACCCGTGATGACTTATATTTGAAATCATTACTTAGCTGGATATAATGGTATTGTTATGTATATGTCCTCTGCTACAGGCACAGTGATCCCTACATTAATCCTTTATTTTTTAAATACGGTTCAATAGAAGGTTCAGCACCCTTGAAGTTTTTATAAAGAGTCATTGCCTTGTCTGAGGAACCTTTCTCAAGGATGTTGGTTCTGAAAGACTGTGCTGTTTCCCTGTCAAAAATACCATTTTCCCTGAATGATTCATAAGCATCGGAGTCAAGCAGTTCTGACCATAAATAACTGTAGTAACCGGCTGAATATCCCCATGTAAAAATATGCTTGAAATAAGTTGTTCTGTATCTTGGTATAATTTCAGGTATCATACCTATTCTTTGCATCGACTGCCTTTCAAATTCATTTACATCAATATTCACTGTATCCGTAAGTGTATGCCAGTCCATGTCAAGAAATGAAGCTGCCAGGTATTCCATTATCTCAAAACCTTTCTTCATAACAAGCTCATCAGGTATAGGCTCGCCTGTCTCATAATGCTTGGCAAATATAGCCAGGACTTCCGGTTCGGGAACAAAATTTTCCATTATCTGTGAAGGCAGTTCAACAAAGTCCCTTGGCACATCTGTTCCTGACAAAGTATAATATTCACATTGTGATAATAATCCGTGCAAAGCATGTCCGAATTCATGGAACAGAGTCAGCACTTCATCATATGTTAACAGGGAAGGTTTATCCTTTGTTGGTTTTGTGAAATTTCCCACGATCGAAATAACAGGAGGCACTCTCTCGCCATCTATTTTTCTTTCCTTTCTATAGGCTGTCATCCATGCCCCTGATCTTTTTGAAGCCCTGGGAAAAAAATCAGTATATAATATTCCTACATGTGTGCTGTCCTCTTCGAGAACTTCAAACGCTACAGCATCTTCATGATATGCAGGTAAATCCGGTATCTCAACAAACTGCAACCCATAGAGCTTTCCGGCAAGCTTAAATGCCCCTTCGCGCACATTTTCAAGCTTGAAATAAGGCTTCAATGCCTCTTCTTCCAAATCATACTTTTCCTTTCTCAGCTTTTCAGAATAATACCACCAGTCCCACGGCATAAGATTAAAATCATTGCCTTCGGCATATATCATCTCCTGCAGTTGTCCTGCTTCCTTTTTAGCCACTAAAAGAGCTTTTTCCAGTAC